>CAXXOQ010000124.1:0-12993 GCA_963664185.2 Caldilineaceae bacterium
CATCCTGGAAATGGGGAAAGAGATGCGCTATGACATCTATGATCTCCTTCTGGTATTGCCGGAACCGCTGGTGGTGCGACGCTTGCGCTTTGAAGTCGAAGAACGCCTGAACGGGCGGGGCGAGGTGATCACGCCTCTCAACGAGGCAGACCTGCATGCCATTGCAAACCAGCTGGCCACCGAAGGCATAGAAGCTATCGCCATATGTTTCCTGCATGCTTTCACCAATCCGGAACATGAACAGCGGGCAGGAGCCTTGCTGGCCCAGCGCCTGCCCGACATTCAGATTTCCCTGTCCCATGAAGTAGCCCCTGAGATCAGGGAATATGAACGTATGTCCACCACGGTCTGCAATGCCTATGTGCAGCCCCTGGCCGACACCTATCTAAGGCAACTCAAGGACCGGTTGCAGGAGGTTGGGTTTGAGCACGAATTGTTTCTTATGCTCTCCTCCGGGGGCGTATCTACCCTGGATACGGCCGTCAAGTTCCCGATCCGGCTGGTCGAGTCGGGTCCGGCCGCCGGGGCTCTGGCGGCTGTCTTCTACGGGGATCTCCTGCAACAGCCCGATCTCGTTTCCTTTGACATGGGCGGTACCACGGCCAAGATGTGCCTGATCAAGGATGGCCAGCCGGCCATGTCCGATGACTTTGAAATTGCGCGGGTACATCGCTTCAAGCGCGGTTCCGGACTTCCGATTCGAGTCCCGACAATTGAATTGATTGAGATTGGAGCTGGTGGTGGATCGATCGCCCGGAAGGATGAACTGGGTCTGCTCAAGGTGGGACCTGACTCGGCCGGTGCCGATCCAGGTCCAGCCTGCTATGGTCAGGGCGGTGACCAACCTACGGTTACGGATGCCGATCTGGTATTGGGTTATCTCAATCCGGATTTCTTCCTGGGCGGCCGCATGTCGCTGGATCGCCAGGCGGCCGAGACCACGATTTCCCGCCTGGCAGAATCGATGAATCTGTCAACGGTGGATACGGCCCACGGGATCTTCCAGGTCGTCAATGAAAACATGATCTCCGCCACTCGCGTTCATGTCGCCGAACGGGGGGCGGATCCCCGTCGTCTCCTGCTCATGGCCTTTGGTGGTGCCGGACCGGTCCATGCCTATGAGATTGCCCGAGCGCTCAAGATGCGGGGCTTCGTTTGCCCCGCTTCAGCGGGTGTTACCTCGGCCCTGGGTTTTCTTACCGCCCCTTCAGCCTTTGAATTTGCCCGTACCTTTATTGCCCGTCTGGAGGCCGACCGTCTCGCGGAACTGGATCGTATTTACACCGAGCTGGCAGAGGAAGGCCGTCAAGTCTTGCGGATAGCCGGGGTCGATGATGCCGATATGGTCTTTACCCGCAAGGCAGACCTGCGCCACGTGGGACAGGGACATGAAATTGTGGTTTCGTTGCCTTGGGACCACCTGGCGGACATATCCCTGGACGAGGAACTGCGGCCGCACTTCTTTGCCCGCTATGAGGAAATCTACGGCCATGCCCATACCCATCTGGATGTGGAGATCACCACCTGTCGTCTGAATGCCTCCGGTCCCAAGCCCGAGATTTCCTTGCCGGAGGCGGTGGGCGGCCAGGATACTGCCACAGCATACAAGGGTAGCCGACCCGTCTACTTTACGGAGGCCAGATCCTATGTGGATACCCCTGTATATGATCGGTATACCCTGGGACGAGACACCCGGATAAAGGGTCCCGCGATCATTGAGGAACGGGAATCCACCGCTGTCATCGGTCCTGGTGGTGAAGCCACGATTGACCGTTACGCCAATCTGGTCGTTACCCTAATTCCGTAAAGAGCAACTTAATCTCTTTTGGCCAAGGAACTGAACTTCATTGCGTATCTTGTTCTTTGGGCAAGTCTATGTACTGTCCTTTTCAACATGCAGAGCAACCGTTCACAACGCGTTCTGCTCTCGCTGACGGAACCCGCGTCAGGGCCGGGTAGCGGTGTGGAAAGTATTACGCCAACTGCGCACACCATTAACACAAGGTGAACTTCGTCACCCATCGTGAGACTCGGTTCCACGATGGACCATCTCCTCGGAGTCTTGCGGTTGCATTCAGTAATACCAGTCTTCATGAGCCAGCGGCGCACGGATTAAGTTCGTCGCTGTACAAGCGCCACTGCGGCATGTGTCGGTCCATTAGCTCCCAAAACCGATCATTGTGACTGCGTTCGATCAGGTGCACCATTTTATGCACTATGACGTACTCCCGGCAGGCAGGTGGTTTCTTTGCCAGTTCAAGATTCAGCCAGATGCGCCGAGCGGCCTGGTTGCACGATCCCCAGCAGGTCTTTATCTTCCTGATGCCAACTTCATCGACGCAGCCGCCGAGCATTGGTGCCCATTTCGCGATAGGCGCGGGTAAGCGGGTGCGGAGCTGGTCACGATACCATTGCTGGAGGATGGCTTCCCGCGCATCTCTATCGGTGCCCGGGCGAACGCGTAACGTCATCGTCGTATTGTCCTTCAGCCGAACCAAGGGCCACCCCTTGAAGCCATGACATTCGCCTGATACGAACTCCCGCTGGGACTGGCGAGCCTGCTGCTGGAATTCTCCTTGTTGCCGACGAATCCAGCCCAGACGCGCAATGACGGCCACCTGCACAGTTTCGTCACCAAGGCGGAGTGGAGTAGCCACTCGGACCCTACCATTGGGAGGATAGACACCCACATGAAGGTGTTGGATATCCTGGCGGACGACCTCCACGGATATCTCCCTGACCCCTCCTTCTTTAGACGCCCTCTCAGAATCTTGGATCAACAATTCATGGCCGTGTTGACTCTGGGCTAAACTAGAAGCTTGTGTCCAATCCCTGTCGTTTTGCAACCGGGATACTCCAGTTCACTTTCAGAGACCTATGGCACACTACCGACTTGGCTTTGATATCGGCGGCACGTTCACGGACTTTGTGCTGATTGAGGCGGAAACGGGCCTTATCTACAGCCACAAACTGTCCACCACGGTACCGAACCCGGAGGTAGCCGTCCAGGCCGGCTGGGAAGTCCTGCTGGCCCAGGCCGGCATCGCGGGCGCCGAGGTCATCAATGCCATCCATGGCACGACCCTGATCACCAACTGCCTGGTGGAACGCAAGGGCGCCGTGACCCTCCTGCTGGCCACCCAGGGCTTCAGCGATGTCCTGGATACCCAGCGCGAAATGCGCTATGACATCTACGATCTGCACGCACCCCAGGTAGAACACCTGGTGCCCCGTCCCCTGCGCTTCGAGGCCCGGGAACGACTCGATGCCTTTGGCGACGTGGTGGAGGCATTGGACCTGGCCGGCCTGGAGGAGGTGGTGCAACGCCTGGAAAGGGCCGGGGTTGCCGATGGCGTCGAAGCCGTGGCGGTCTGTTTCCTGCATGCCTTCACCAATGCCATCCACGAACGGCAGGCCGGCGACTGGCTGGCCCAGCGTCTGCCCCATGTGCAGATTTCCCTGTCGCATGAGGTCGCGCCCGAGATCCGGGAATACGAGCGGATGTCCACCACGGTGTGCAATGCCTATGTACAGCCGCTGGCCGAATCCTATCTCCGGCAATTGGCGGAAGTGCTGCAAGCGGTCGGGTTCAACCAGGAACTTTTTCTCATGCTGTCCTCGGGTGGGGTATCCACGCTGGATACCGCGGTCCGGTTCCCCATCCGGCTGGTCGAGTCGGGTCCCGCCGCCGGGGCCCTGGCGGCGGTCTTTTACGGTGAATTGCTGGATCAGCCGGACCTGGTGTCCTTTGACATGGGCGGCACCACTGCCAAGATGTGCCTGATCAAGGACGGCCAGCCGGCGATGTCCGATGACTTTGAAATTGCCCGCGTCCACCGCTTCAAGCGTGGTTCGGGTCTCCCGGCGCGGGTCCCTACCATCGAGCTGATCGAGATCGGCGCGGGCGGCGGTTCCATCGCCCACGTCGATGCCTTGGGCCTGCTCAAGGTCGGTCCGGAGTCGGCCGGGGCCGATCCCGGGCCTGCCTGTTACGGCCAGGGCGGGGATCAACCCACCGTGACGGATGCGGATTTGCTGCTGGGCTATCTCAATCCCGACTTCTTCCTGGGCGGCCGCATGACCCTGGATCCGGACGCGGCGGCCACGGCCATCCGCCCGCTGGCCGACACCCTGAACCTGGCGCCGGTGGACACGGCCCACGGCATTTTCCAGGTCGTCAATGAAAACATGATCTCGGCCACCCGGGTCCATGTCGCGGAGCGCGGCGCGGACCCCCGCCGCCTGCGGCTCATGGCCTTTGGCGGTGCCGGACCGGTGCACGCCTATGAGATCGCCCGGGCCCTCAAGATGCGGGGCTTCATCTGTCCGGCGGCGGCCGGCGTGACCTCGGCCCTGGGCTTCCTGACCGCCCCTTCGGCGTTTGAGTTCGCCCGCACCCATATAGCCCGTCTGGCTGCGGATCACTTGCCGGAACTGGACCGGATCTATGCGGAACTGGCGGAGGAAGGCCGCCAGGTGCTGCGCTCGGCCGGGGTGGCCGATGCCGATATGGTGTTCACGCGCAAGGCCGATTTGCGGCATGTCGGCCAGGGCCATGAAATCGTGGTGTCCCTGCCCTGGGACCGTCTGGCCGATGTCTCGCTGGCCGAGGACTTGCGCCCGCACTTCTTCGCCCGGTACCGGGAAATCTACGGCCATGCGCATACCCACCTCGACCTGGAAATTACCACCTGCCGCCTGAATGCCTCAGGCCCCAGACCCCAGATCACGTTGCCGGAAGCCGCGCCCGGTGCCGATGCCGCGGCGGCCTGCAAGGGCCATCGTCCTGTCTATTTCACCGAGACCCGGGACTTTGTGGACACGCCCATCTATGACCGCTATGCGCTCGGGCAGGACAGCCGGATTCAGGGTCCGGCCATTGTCGAGGAACGCGAATCCACGGCGGTCATTGGTCCCGGCGGCGAAGCCGTCATTGATCGCTATTCCAACCTGGTCGTTACCCTGGTGGCATGATCCGGTGCCGGCCTCCCTGCCCTCGGCCACACGCTGGGGTCAGGGCCTGCCCCTTGTGCCCCACGCGCTGCTTACCCATCCATCACCTTCTCACTGCCCATGAAACTTTCCCATGATCGCTATCCACTCTATGAGGAATTCACGGCCGCCCTGCAGGAACTGGTCGCGGCTTTCCCGGCCCTGGCCACGCTGGAATCCGCCGGGAAGAGTTTTCACGGGCGGGACATTTGGGCCGTCACCCTGACCAATCAGGCCACGGGCGCCCACGACACCAAACCCGGGTTCTACATTGACGGCAATAACCATGGCGAGGAGGTCATCACTTCCGCGGTTACCCTTTACACCATTGATTTCCTGCTCAGCGCGTACGGTCAGGATCCCGAGATCACCCATCTGCTGGATACGCGTGCCGTCTACGTATTGCCCCGCGTGAACCCGGATGGCGCCGAGCTGTGCCTGACCACACCCTATCGCACGGTGGGTACCGGACGCTATCATCCCGCGGATGAGTACCCCACGGGCCTGCATCTGGAAGACGTGGACGGCGACGGGGAAATTCGGCAAATGGCCATTCCGGACGGGCGGGGCGAATGGAAACGCTCGTCGCGTGAACCCCGCCTCCTGATCCAGCGGGAGCCCTGGGAGATCGAGGGCCCGTTCTACCGTATGGTCCCGGAAGGGATGCTGCGCGACTGGGATGGTGTCACCCTGCCGATCCTGTCCCCCCGCCATGGCAACCTGAATCGGCAGTTCCCCGTCAACTGGGAACCGGAGGGCGGCGAGTACGGTTCCGGCGACTTTCCGCTCAATGAACCGGAAGCCATGGCCATGGCGCGCTTCGTCCTGGATCACCCCAATATCACCGGCGCCCAGGCGTATCACAGTCACGGGGGCCTGATCCTCCGGCCCTCGGGATTCCGGCGGGACGCCGAGTTGTCGGCCACCGATCTGGCCATTTTCGCGGCCCTGGGGGCTATGGGCACGGAAATCACCGGCTATCCCCTGATTTCCACCTACGAGGACTTCACGCCCAATCTGCGGAGCCCCCGCCATGGCGTGTTTTCCGACTGGCTGTACGATCGCTTCGGTATTCTGGCCCTGTCCAATGAGGTATGGGACATCGAAACCGAGGTGGGCATGGCCAAACCCCAGTTCTTTTCCACGCGTCCGCACAACGAGGAAGAACAGATTCGCTTCCTGCGCTGGGCCGATGAACACAATCCCCTGGCCCACCAGGACTGGCGGGAATTCGAACATCCCCAGTTGGGCACCGTACTGCTCGGAGGCTGGGACCCGTTTTATATTCACCGGAATCCACCCCCCAAGCTGATTGCCCAGGTGGCGCAACCCAACGTGCGTTTCACGATTCGGCATGCGCTGGCCTCGCCCCTGCTGCGTCTGCGCAGTCTCTCCGCGCAGCAGATTGCCCCGGATCTTTTCATTGTGCGGGCGCAGGTGGAAAATCAGGGGTATCTGGCCACCCACCTCACGGCGCAGGTACAACAGCTGGGCCAAAATGGGGATGTGAACCTTGCCCTGGAACTGCCCGACGCCTGTGAACTGCTTATGGGCGAACCGACCGTCACCCTGGGCGACTTGGCCGGACGCGAGGAACGGCGTATGCCCTACGATCCCTGGCGCCGGGCCTGGGGGGAATCCGCGGCCCAGGCCGCATGGCTGATCCGGGCCCCGCAAGAGGCCGAGATTGGTATCCATCTGCGCTCCCAGAGAGCCGGTTCCTGTTCCACCCGGGCCACCCTGCGCGACTTGTCCGTTTCCTGAGCAAAGACCATGGCCCTGCATACTGCCCCATCCCCCATTGCCGAAATCGATCCGGTCAGCCTGGAGATCCAGTGGCAACGGCTTATTGCCATCATGGATGAAATTGATTTCGCCACCGTGAAGACCTCCTTTTCCACCATCGTGGGCGAAAGCCGTGATTTTGCCTGTATCCTGGTGGACCAGAATGGGGATTCCCTGTGCCAGTCCCGCTTTTCGCCGCCCAATTTCTGTGTGGTATTGCCGCGGACGGCCCGCCGGCTGCTGCAGGCCCATCCCCTGGAGACCCTGAAGGAAGGGGATGTGCTCTGCACCAATGATCCCTGGATCGGAACGGGTCACCTGCCGGACTACGTGCTGTTGACTCCTGTGTTCCATCACGGCAAGCCCGTGGCCTTCATGGGCACCGTGGCCCACCTTTCCGATGTAGGGGGACACCGGGGAGACATTGAGGCCCATGATGTCTTTACCGAAGGGATTCGCGTGCCGCCGGCCAAGCTCTATGAAGAAGGCCAGCCGAACGAATTCCTCTTTGAGGTCATTGGCAACAATTGCCGGGTGCCCGATCTGGTGCTGGGGGACCTGCGGGCCATCGTGGGTACCCATCGCATTGGCGTGCGGCGGATGCGAGAATTCCTGGACGACTACGCAATGCCGGATCTGGTGAATCTGTCCGACGTGATTCACAGCCGTTCCGAAGCTCTGATGCGCCAGCGTATAGGGGCCCTGCCTGACGGGGAATACGAGTTTGGCCTGGATATTGACGGCTACATTGACATCGTCCATCTCCATGCCACCGTCCGCATCCAGGACGATGACATTTTCGTGGACTATGCCGGAACATCACCCCAAACCCGACTGGGATCCATCAACTGCGTCTACAACACGACCTTTGCTTCAACCATGTATCCCTTCAAGTGTTCCCTGGTGCCGCAAATACCCAACAATCAGGGGTTGTTCCGGCCCATCCACGTCACGGCCCCCAAGGGTTGTATCCTGAACTGTGAATTCCCCTCACCGGTACAGGCCCGGGCCAAGGTCACGAACAATATCAATCAGGTTCTTTTTGGTGCCGTCTGGCCTATTCTGGGCGAACACGCCCAGGCGGGCAGTGGCTCCATTTGGCCGTTCTCCGTTCACGGCACGATGGAAGAATATGGCACCTTTTCCGTGAGTTGCCTGCCCCACGGGGGCCGGGGGGCCATGCAAGGGCTCGATGGCATGCCGCCCATTGCCTTTCCCCACAACAGTTCCGTGACACCCATCGAAATCATGGAGACCCAGGCGCCCATTCTGCTGCTGCACAAGGAATTTCGGGCGGATTCAGCCGGCGCCGGTCGTCAGCGGGGTGGCATCGGGCAACGCATGACGTTCCGCAACATTGCCGATATGCCTATTCACGGACGCGTGCGGCCGGACAAAATGTTCTGCGCACCGCCAGGACTGGATGGCGGTCAGCCGGGTGTGGTGGGCACGGTCAAGTGGAACGGTGAACCCATCACCCGCTTCCCTCCTCTTGAATTGCAGCCGGGTGACGAGATTGAGTTGCTGATGCCGGGCGGTGGCGGCTTTGGCCCCGTGGCGGAACGGGCCCCGCACCGGATAGCGCAGGATCTGGAAGCCGGGTTTATCTCAGCCGAGGGCGCTCGCCGGGACTATGGCTGGAAAGGTTGACAACACAAGGCAATTGCATTTATACCAATAAGGTATAATCAGGGCATAGTTGCATCATTAGTAGATGCAGATGCCAGGATCCATGTCCAGCCACACAGTTGCCGGACATGGACAAGAGCCACTCCCGGCGGTTCCGGTGCGCGCGCAGAGTCGGCGGACGGCCAAGGCTATGTGGTGTGGGGGTTCCACACCTGTGACGTGCCCTCCCGGGTCCCGACCGCCGCGGGCGCCTCTCGGCGGCGGCGTCTGCTCCAGCCCCGGATAACGAACCGCGTCCCGGTACTCCCCGTGGGTGGTCCTGCACGGCCCCTGTCGGCGATCACCCTGTGATTTACCACTGTAGCATTGGCAACGGCCAGGCACTAAGGATTGGCTGTGCCATCTGATGGGCCTCGTACAACACCCAATTAAGAGGCAATCACCCCAGCTGACAACACGCCTCAGATATTTCCAAGACACCTCATGGTATCATTTGCTTCTGCCTTACCACAGTGGGAGGTTTCTTATGCTTGCCTCTACTATCCAACGACAAGTGCCAATTGGAAGTCGGGTCACTTTCTGGTGCAAGGACGGTCAAGAGAGTACCGGTGTTCTTACAGAACTTGGACGTGACCACATTACACTGGAACAAGATTCAGGCATTACAACCATTATTTTGGAATCGGTGGGTCGATGGGAGATTCAAGAGGCTAAGCCACCGGCCAAAACACCTCAGAGGACAGAGATATCTCATAGCCAGAACGCGACTACCACGGCAAGCGACATTACTGCACCGTCAACTCAAACAAATCCGGAGGTTCTGCGCAAGCTTCTTGAAATTGAAGCGGACGTTGCAAAGGATTTGCATAACCACATCGTCCCTTTCAAGCCCATCAACAACCCATATGCTGCTTACGCGGAGGGAGGTATCGTTGATGCCCCAGAGATGTTTTATGGACGCCAGGAACTTATCGAGAGTATTGCCAGAGTTATGCAGGAATCACATGTCCAAAGCAAGAGTGTCGTTATCTTTGGGCAGAAGCGCTCTGGGAAATCGTCTGCATTGCATCACTTGAAGCAAAGACTGGAAGGTGGTAAGGATTTGATAGTTCTGGATCTGGGCAATATTGGGTCTATCCTTGACGACCGTTCGGATGTTCCTTTGGTATATCAGATTTTGTGGAGCATCTTGAACAGGTTGGAGTATGCAATTGAAGACAAGGAGATGGAAGAGAGTTACACATCATTGAATCAGAATTTCCCCGGGGCCCAAGATTTTTATGCCCATCCCACCCCCATGGTGTACTTCAAGGAAATTTTCGACCGTTACAAGCGTCGTACTGCCAGATTGGAAGAGTGGTGCAATGTACGAATCGTACTGTTGATAGATGAATTCTCCTACATTCATGAGCAAATTGTACACGAGCGTATTCCCGGTTCATTCATGAAAAATTGGAAAGCATTGCTGCAGGAAAACTATTTCAATGTTGTGCTGGTTGGACAGGATGATATGCCAAAATTCAAAAGCAAGTTTCCCAATGAATTTGGTACTACCCAAGATAAACGTGTTACATATCTTAGAGAAGAAGATGCCAAAAAACTGATCGACGAACCGATTCGCGTCGGCGGACTACAGGGGAAAAGCCGTTACCTTGAACAGGCCATTGAGTGTATCCTTGATCTCACAGCCGGGAGTCCTTTCTATATCCAGATTGTCTGTAACCGTCTTGTGGAATATATGAATCGCAATCGTGTCTCCTTGGTTACATCGTCAGATGTTGAACAGGTCAAAGACGAACTCGTCGGAGATGTCAATGCCTTGGGGCTGGACAAATTTGACAATTTGATCAACTCCGGTGATACATCACTGGACACCATCAGTGACGAAGACTCCCTTGAAGTCTTAAGGTCCATTGCAGTAAACAGCCAGCAGACGGGTCTTTGCAACCGAGAAAGCATTGATTGCCAGACCGCTTC
Organism: Caldilineaceae bacterium; assembly: GCA_963664185.2. GTDB lineage: Bacteria > Chloroflexota > Anaerolineae > Caldilineales > Caldilineaceae > Bin34. The sequence goes on from CAXXOQ010000124.1 coordinate 10,384, forward strand.
CCCTGTTGACACTGTCTTGGAAGATCTGGTGCATCGCGAAGTCATAGAGTGTGAAAGGACGCAATATTATCGGATTCGCGTGGGCCTGTTCAAAGAATGGTTGTTGGCTCATGCATGATGAGGCAACTTGATGTCACAGTATTTTGACAACCCTTTTTCTGACTATGGCAGTATCGTGCATGGCGATCGTTTCATTGGCCGTCAAGCAAGTCTCCAAGTAATAGAAAATCGTGTCATTCGCCCTTCCAATCCTGGGAATCTTGCCATCATTGGCGACCACAAGATCGGTAAAAGCAGTCTGGTGCACCAGGCGATCATGGAACGGCAAGATGAGCTCACGGGTCGCAGGTCCTTGCCAATTTGGGTAAATCTGGGAACCTATAACCAACCTTCCAGTTTCTTCCGAGCCCTTGTAACAAACTGTTATGATGAGTTGGAAGACATGGAATGGATGACTCAACCCATACAACGGGCTGCCAACAGGGCCTTGAAAGATGAATTGGGGTGGACCGAAGGTTACAGTCGTATCCAACGATTTTTCCAGCGCATACGTCAAGATCAGATACGGATTATATTCATCCTGGATGAATTTGACCATGCACGCCACCTGTTTCGGGGTAACACCTTTGGATTCCAGGGTTTGCGCGAACTGTCCTATCGTCCCGAATGGCGTGTAACTTTCGTGACTACATCTCGCCGCACCATTCGTGACATTGAACTGCAAACACAAGCCATCTCAACATTCGATGGCATTTTTCACAAACATTATCTGGCGATGTTTGATGATTCTGACATCCAGGAATACTTTAACCGCATACCACTGTCAGACTTGCTGGATGTGGAAGACAAAAAACGGATCAATTATTACTGTGGTGGGCATCCCTACTTGCTGGAAACGCTGGGATACGAACTTGTTGAGTCATTTCGCGAATATGGATATCTGGATGTGAACCAAGTCGTGCAACGTATCCAAAGTTCCTTTCTCGATCAATATGACCGCATGAGAGATTTATTGGAGGAAGACGATACACTTGGCAAGCTCCTGCAGATTCTCTTCGGCCCCGTAGTTGATGTGCAACAAACGGATATAGAGGAATTTGTGCGCTATGGCCTGCTCCAGAAGACCGAGCAGGGCAACTATGCAGCGTTTTCGGAACACTTCCAGACATACTTGAAAGTCGTTAGCCGCCATACAGAGTTATGGCCTATTTGGAGTGAAGCGGAATTGGCTCTTCGGCAGTTGATTACTACCAAAATGCTGGAACAATACGGCGAACAATGGATCACCAGGTTGGCGAAAGCGCGTCCCAATCTGCACCGTATCTTCGAAAATTGCCGCAAGACACGCGATCGGGAGATAAAAGCCTTTTCTGGTCGCGCCTCACAGAACTTGATCGATTTCACCAATCCTGCTGACTTATTCGATATCATATTTGCTGAGTGGGATACATTCCAGACAGTATTGGGGAAAAATAAAAGAGACAAGCATTATTGGGGCCAATGCCAGAAGATTCTCACCAAGATCAGGAACCCTCTTGCCCACAACCGTGATGCAATGCTCCATGCATATGAAAAGGAAATTGCGGCCGGCTATTGCAAGGAAATTGTGATGGCTTTGCGGAACTGATCCCAAACAGCATGGCTGATGCCGGTGGCGGCTTTGGCCCCGTGGCGGAACGGGCCCCGCACCGGATAGAGCAGGATCTGGAAGCCGGGTTTATCTCAGCCGAGGGCGCTCGCCGGGACTATGGCTGACAGGGCTGACAGCGATAATCCGGACAGGCAACCTTGTCCGAAACGTCCCGTTGCCTTTACCTGACGGTTGATACCGATCCACGCCGCAGATCCCGCCAGCAGGGCCGGTCGCTACATGGCTGGAAACTGCGTCTATGCCTGGAACGACGGGCCTGTGGCCCATCGTTCATACAAAGCCTCCCGGGTTGGGGGCCAGGAGTCCGTGCTGTCCAGGGCCCGATGCATCCTGTCTCCGTCCTCGGTAAAGCCATCGCATTTCCAATGCACGGCCTGCCGGTTTTGGATCTCGATGACCAGGCCCAGATACATGGCACAGGCTTGCGGTACCGCCCGGGGGTATCCCTTCTTCAGGATCTGGTGCAAGCCCTCATCCGCCGTGCCTGCCGGACCCAGCTTGAATTCCACAATCAGGGGCCACATCTGCCGCTACCAGTACCGTGTCACCATCGCCCAGGAGGCCAGAGGGTTCCATACCATGATCCCACAGCGGGGGAAACCTGATGATGGACAGGTCAAAAAACAGGTTGTAGGTGGATTCTCCCGCTTGATGGAAACGTTGATGGGGAAACTGGTGGAGAAGATGGTTGTACGCCTGAATCACGTCGGGCAGATTGAGTTCTTTCAACGCCCTGTACATGCGTTGCAGGTGCAGTTGGGCCCGGCGCATGTTGTGGTGAAGCCACGGATGTAGCCGCAGGGCCGCCATGTGCAGGGCAACTTCCCGGTTGGGCAGGGCAAGGGAGCCATCGGGTTGCAGGGTCAGGTACCCGGTTTGATGCAACAGGGGTGGTTAATTGGGCGGTATCCCATTGGCGCAGCATCGCCTGCGCGTCTTCCCCCGGGGTTAGCTGTTTC
>CAXXOQ010000125.1:0-7805 GCA_963664185.2 Caldilineaceae bacterium
TGCGCCGCAAAATCCTTGCGAAATCCCAGCCAGGCGGGCAATGGCGCAAAGCCAGCCAGAGCCAGGTTGATCTGGAACATGGGGTTGTTTTCCTCGTTGTCGGTCACAATCGTCTTGAAACCATGGTCCCGCGCGTACTGGATGGCCTGGAGCTTGAGCGCCGTGGCCACCCCTTTGCGCCGGGCCTGGCGCGTGACCCCCGTCAGGCCTGTAAACGCCTTGTCGGCCGAGGCCTTGGTGATCCAGAGTTCGGAAATCCCTACCCATTCCTCCCCCTGCCGGGCCACCCACCGGGTGGCAGTATCGAAGTCCGGGGACTCACACTGTGACTTGATCCATTCGTCCAGGGGCCGTGGGGTGAAGGGCTCAGGTGAGGGAATGTCGGGACTGATCTCCAGGTCCAGTTTCCAGTAACGCTCCTGCCAGTCGGGGCATTCCGCCGCCAATTCCTGCAGGGAATGGATGGAGATGCCATGCCCCCGTACCTGATCTTCCCTGGCGGCAAAGGGCGCCGGATCGAAAGCGGATACGTCCAGGGCCGACACGGGTTCGCGAATGTTCTGGACAAAACCGCGGCTCTTCAGGAACTGCAGGGAGTCCGGCTTGTCTTCCCGGGTACCGGCGGTAAGAGCCTTGATCTGATGTGCCGCCTGCAGCTGGGCGAGGCCGTAGTCGTACAGCTGGCGCCCGATCCCCTGCCGCTGATGGGCGGGGTCCACGACCACATAAACGCTGAACTTGCCGGGACTCCGGGACCAGAAGGTTTCCCCCAGGACCACAAATCCCACAATCCGGTCGTCCATGACCGCTACATGTTCCTGCCAATAGCTGTCCTTGGGACGTGTGTCATGGCTGTGCCGCATACTCTCCACGGTGGAAGGCATATCCGGCCAGATGGCATTCTCCAAATCGGTTATGGCCTGATAATCCGCAGGGGACTGATTGAATTGACGAAGCTGCACTGTTTCCTCCATGGTCGGGTGTCTTGTTCTCCAGACAGGTTGTACCCCGTGTCTCAGATGAGACGGAACAATATGCCATCAAATGTCCATGGAATCAAAAAATGGCGTGGGCAGTTGGCCCTGAACCCCGGTACAACCTTGTCCGGATGCAGGCAAGCCGGATCCAGGGTAGCCCAGTCTCCCGGCGTATCAGTCCGGACGCGCGGGGCTGGATGGTGCGTCAGCACAACGGGTGATCCGGCACAGGTTCAGGAGCATGTCAGGCACAAATGCCGCTCATGGATGCAGTTCCCAGCGTGGATGCGTACCGGATGCCGGCTATGCCTGTGCAGTGCGCAACAGCATGATGGTACTGGCATAATGGAGGTCCATATGGCCTTGCGCCTGTCTCCGCCATGCAGGGAAGCCCTGCTGCCAGCGATGTACCGTCACCGGGAAGCCCATGAAACCACCTGATCCTGTCTCTATCCCCAACGTGGTCACTCTGGAGTCGGTGGTCATCGCCCATGGCCTGCCATATCCTGCCAATTGCGAACTGGCCTGGGAAATGGAGGACATTGTGCGGCAAGCCGGCGCCGAGCCCAGGACCCTGGGGCTCATCCGGGGCCAGTGGGTGGACGGTCTCAGTCGGGAGCAGATCGCATACCTGGGCACCGCCCCCCATGTGCACAAAATCTCCCGCCGCAATCTGGGGCTGGCACAGGCGTACGGCTGGGACGGGGCCACCACGGTCGCGAGCAGCGTGCTGATGACGCATGCGCTGGGCTACCACGTCTTTGCCACCGGGGGCATTGGGGGGGTGCATCACGGCGGGGCCATGGATGTCAGTGCGGACCTGACAGAACTCGCCCGCACCCCGGTGCTGGTAGTATGTGCCGGCGCCAAGGCCATCCTGGATCTGCCGGCCACCCTGGAATTTCTGGAGACCTGGGGTGTGCCGGTGGTGGGTTATGGCACGGAGGAATTTCCGGGCTTCTACTACCGTGCCACCGGCTTGCCGGTGGACGTGCGCTGCGATACCCCGGAGGAGGTAGCGCATTTGTGGCGGGTGCAGTGCAGCCTGCCGGATCCCACCGGCATGCTGCTGGCGGTCCCGATTCCGGATGAGGCGGCCATGGACCGGGCGGAAATCGAGGCGGCGGTGGCCCAGGCCCTGCAGGATACTGCCGCCCGGGCCTTGCGTTCGGCCGCGGTGACGCCCTTTCTGCTGCAGCGGATCCGTGATCTGACCGGCGAGCGCAGTCTGGATGCCAATCTCGCCCTGTTGCGCCGCAATGCGCAGGTCGCCGCGGAGTGTGCCGTAGCCCTGGCCCACGGGTGACCCGACACTGGGTGTGTTGCCGGCTGGCTCTCCCTGCCTGGTCGGTCTCACTCTTGCGCAGCCATTGACCGGTGGCCCGAGCGCAAGACCCGCCGTTGCCCGATTACCCGAAACTCACCAGCCAGGCCTGCAGGCCGCTGAACCGGACAATCGAATACACGATGACGATAATCAGCAGCCAGCGAATCCAGTACCGGGCATTCTCGAAGTCGGCCATGAACCGGGCGGCCAGCCAGGCGCCCAGGCTCTGACCCACGGCCATCAGCAGGCCGATGCCCCACCAGAAGTGGGTGCCCAGTACCAGAAATACGACCAGGGCCACCAGGGTGAAATACAGCACGGCTTCCAGCTTGACCGTATTGGCATGCACCAGGGTGTAGTTGGCCCCCAGAATGAGACCGGCCAGAATGAAGAGGCCCACGCCCGCCTGGATGAAGCCGCCGTAGGCGCCTATGGCCAGGAAGAGGAGCAGACGGGACCAGGGGGGGATACCGGATGCAGGGGGTTCGGTCTGGTCGCGCAGCCACCGCTCCGGCTTGAGCAGGATGGTGGCCAGGACCAGGACCAGCATGGCCGTAATGGCATAGTTCGTGATGCGTTCGTCAATTTCCGCTGCGACGGCCGCCCCGCCGATGGAGCCCACCATCATGGCGCCGGTATACCAGAAATCGGCCACCGTGGGGGCCACCTTCCGGGACCGGCGCAGGGTGACCACGGCGGCAATGTTCTGGAGGGCTACGCCAATGCGGTTGGTGGCGTTGGCTTCGTGGGCCGGGACGCCGAGGAACACCAGCATGGGCAGGGTGATGGTGGAGCCGGACCCGGCCAGGGTGTTGATGATGCCGGCCAGAATCCCGGCGGCGATCGCCAGTCCGGCCTTGACCAGGGTCAGGTCTTCCATGAGGATGCGGCCTTGTGGCCCCGATTGCCCGCGGGAGAAATACGGTCAGAAGCCGGGCGCCAGCCTGGCCAGGCGATCCACCATCTTCTCCAGATCCGTGTCGTGGGTGGCGAAGCTGATGCGCAGATGGGATTCGCCGCATTCCCCAAAGGCGGATCCGGGCGTGGTGGCGATGTGGGCTTCCTCCAGCAGGAAGTCCGCCAGTTCCAGGCTGGACCGGGCCGTGTGGGGAAAGTGCATGAACAGGTAGAACGCGCCCTGCGGCACCACGCATTCAATGCCCTCGATTTCCTCCAGGGCATCCAGGAGAAAGGCACGGCGGCGGGCGTAGGCCCGGGTCATCTCGGCGACGCAGGCCTGGGGACCGTTCAGGGCCGCGACGCCGGCCGTCATGGTGAAACTGGCGGCGGACGTGACCGAATTGGTCATGAAACTGCGGCCGGCCCGGACCGCCGCGGCGGGGCCCATGAGCCAGCCCAGGCGCCAGCCGGTCATGGCGTAGGCCTTGCTGAAGCCGTTGACGATGAAGGTGCGTTCCTGCATGCCCGGAAACGCGGCGGGGGAGATGTGGGTATGGTCGTCAAACAGGATATGTTCGTAGATCTCGTCGCTCAGCAGATAGAGATCGTGATCGATGACGGCGCCGGCGAGCACCTCCAGGTCGGCCTGGGAGTGGACGTAGCCGGTGGGGTTGTTGGGCGAATTGGCCATGATCAGGCGGGTGCGCGGTGTAATGCAGGCCTCCAGCGCCTCGCGCGTGAGCGCAAACTGCTGGCTGGCCTGCAGGGGCAGGTGCACCGGCGTGCCGCCCACCAGCTGGACCATGGGCCGGTAGCTGACCCAGGCCGGATCCAGAATGACCACTTCATCCCCGGGATTGAGCACGCTCATCAGAATGACATAAAGCGCCCACTTGGCGCCCGGCGTGACGATGATGTTGTCCGGGGTGGTCTCCACGCCGTTTTCGCGTTGCAGCTTGGCCGTAATGGCCTCCAGCAGGTCCGGGCTGCCATAACTGGTGGGGTAATGGGTATCCCCGCTGCGAATGGCCGCGAAGGCGGCTTCCTGGATATGCACGGGGGTATCAAAGTCCGGTTCCCCTCCGGCCAAATTGACAATGTCCAGGCCGGCGCGGGCCATTTCACGGCCTTTCTGCATCATGGCCGCGGTGGGCGAGGGCGGCATCTGGGCGAGCAAGCGGGAAAGTGGGGGCATGGCGGGAGCTCCTTTCAGGCGGAAGCCTCCAGGTAGGAACGACAGAAATAGGGAATGGTGTCCGGCGTCAGACCGGCCACGTTGATACGTCCATTGGACATGAAATAGATGCTGTGGCGGTCCCGCATGGCGTGCACGGTTTCCGGGGCAATGCCGGTGAGCGAAAACAGGCCATACTGCCGGGCGAGGAAGGAAAAGTCGGTGCTGGCCCCGAGTTCCTGCATGGTCTCGGCCAGCAGGCTGCGCGTTTCGTTGATGCGGTCCCGCATCACGGCCAGTTCCTGTTCCCATTGGGAACGCAGCGCGGGAACACCCAGCACAGTTTCCACCATGCGGGCGCCATGGGCCGGCGGGGACGACCACAGGGTGCGGGCATACACTTTCAGCTGGCTCAGGATCCGGGTGGCGACCGGCGCGTCCAGATTCAGCACGGTCAGGGCCCCAATGCGCTCGTTGTAGAGACCGAAATTCTTGGAGAAGGAACTGCAGATCAGCAGCGGCAATCCGGCCTGGGCCAGGTGGCGGACGCCGGCGGCATCCTCGTCCAGGCCGCGGCCAAAGCCCTGGTAGGCAAAATCCACCAGGATCAGGAACTTGCCCTGCGCGGCCAGCCGGGCCAGCCGCTGCCAGTGTTCCAGGGCCAGATCCACGCCGGTGGGATTGTGGCAGCAGCCGTGCAGCATCAGGACGTCAGAGGAGGGCATTTGCCTCACTTCCCGGAAGAGATCCTGGACCGCCAGGCTTTTGCTCCCGGCATCGTAATACGGAAACGTATGCGTGCCCAGCGCGGACATCCGGCAGATCTGCGCGTGGTTGCTCCAGGAAGGATCGGTAATCCACATCCGGGCCCCGGGCGTGTTCCGGGCGATCAGCTCACAGGCCAGGCGCAGGGCGCCTGTACCCCCGGGCGTCTGGACGGTAATGCTGGCCGGGGCGTCCACCAGGGGACTTCCCTGTCCCAGCAGCAGTTCCCGCACCCGTCGCCCGAAATCCGGGGCGCCGTCAATGGGCAGATAGTTCTTGGAGGTTTCCTCTTCCCAGATGGCCTTTTCGGCGGCCTTTACCGATTCCAGGACCGGGATGTCGCCTGCGTAATTCTTGTAGACGCCCACCCCCAGATTCAGTTTGCGGGGATTGGGATCCCGGTTGCACTCGGTGGTCAGGTTGTAGATGGGATCAGGGGGGGCAGCGGGTATCCTCTCAAACATGACGGTCCTTGCGCGGTTCTCGGATCAAACAAGCAACGGTACCAGATCAAACCGGTCTACATCGACCAGGCCCAGATCCGTGATCTTGAGTTTGGGCACCACTTCCAGTCCCATGAAGCTCATCGCCATGAAGGGATCATACATCTCGCCCCCCAGTTCGCGGGAAGCGTCCTGCAGCTGGCGGTACTGATCCCGCACTTCGGCGATGGGCGCATCCGTCATCAGGCCTGCCAGGGGCAGCGGCAACTGGGCCATTACGGCATCCGCCGTGGTGACGGCAATGCCGCCGCCCATGGCCGTGACGGCCCGGGCGGCCTGCTGCATGGCCTCATCGGTGGCGCCGATGACCACCAGATTGTGATGATCGTGGGCGATGGTGCCCGCCAGGGCGCCCCGTTGCAGGCCGAAACCCCGGATGAAGCCCGTGGCCATGGTGCCCGTGCGGCCATGGCGCTCGATCACCGCGATCTTCAGAATGTCGGCATCCGGATCCGCCTGGATATGACCGTCCTGGACCGCCAGGGTGGCCTGATGGGCATCCGTGACAATCTGCTCTTCAATGGAACCGATCACCCGGACGGTGGCTTGGCTGCCCGAAGCGGGAATCGCAAAGCTGACGTTGTCCCAATCCACCCGCACGGTGTCCGCTACCGAAGCCGGTACGGGTACCTGGGTATCCTGGGGAGGCGCCTGGAATTCGCCCGCGGCGACCACGGGCTGTCCGGCTGCCAATACCCACACGGGAGTCAGGTCTTCAAGGTTGGTCCACACCACCAGGTCGGCGCGCCGACCCGGCGCAATCGCGCCCCGGTCCGGCAGTTGAAACCACTCGGCCGGATTGAGCGTCGCCAGACAGATGGCATCGGCAGCATCCATACCCCGGGCGATCGCGGTGCGCACCAGAAAGTCCACACTGCCTTCGGCCAGCAGATCGGCGGGAATGCGATCGTCCGTGCAGAAACAGAAGCGGCGCAGGTTGCGGGAGGAGACCAGGGGCAGGAGCGCTTCCAGGTCCCGGGTAATGGTGCCCTCCCGAATCAGGATGTACATGCCCTTGGCCAGCTTCTCGGCCGCTTCCTCCGCGGTGGTGCATTCGTGGTCGCTGCCAATGCCGGTGGTCAGGTAGGCATTCAGATCCTGCCCTGACAGTTGGGGGGCATGTCCATCCACGGTGAGTCCCTGATAGGCCTGGAGAATGGCCAGGCACTTGTCATCCTCATGCACGACACCCGGGTAATTCATCATCTCCGCCAAGCCATGCACAGTGCCTTCGGCATGGAGCTGGATGAGATCCCTGTCATCCAGTGCGGCACCGCTGGTTTCCAGGTGTGAGGCGGGTACGCAGGAGGGGGCCATCAGCTTGACATCCAGCGCCGTGGCCTGGCTGCAGGCATGCATGTAGCGGATGCCCTCCACCCCGGACACATTGGCGATCTCGTGGGGATCGGCCATGACGGTGGTGACGCCCCGCTGCAGCACCGTGGCCCCGAATTGCTGGGGATTGCACAGACTGCTTTCAATATGGACATGGGCGTCGATAAGTCCCGGAGATACCGGCAAGCCCTGGCAGTCAATCTGATGGGAAGCCGTGTAGTGAGGAGAAACACCGGCAATGCGTCCGTTGGCAATGGCAATATTGCCTTCTTCCCGGGTACCGGTAAAGACATTCACGATACGGCAATTGGCCAGTACCAGATCCGGTTCGGCCAGGCCCCGGGCGACTTGGATCAAATGTCTCATGGATGCGGTCCTGTAGTTTGATGGGCGACAAAGGCGCCATGCAGGGATGCAATCGGCTCCATGCTACAACAGGCCCCGGATTTAGGGGATATGCTCTTGCCTGTCAATGTTGCAGCGCCGGTGGCTACGGTCTCTTGTGGGCAGGAAGGAATACAGCGTACAACGCACCGTGAGCGGTTCAGCTCGCCTCATGCCGGTGCGCCGGGAGATCATGCAGATGGCGGGCGAAGCGCACGGATTTCATCTGGCGTTCCAGCGTAAAGCCTATATACCTTTCCAGAAGCCGCGTTACGGTTTGCAGGGGAGCCGCGCTGATGCGGACGGTGCGTACCCGATCCCAGTCATGGCGGAGCATGTGACGCAGGATCTTGAAGGCATCCAGGGGCAGAGGCATGGCCCCCGACACGTTCCGGCGGCAGTCTTGACACAGGATCCCGCCCTCACCAGAACTGAAGACT
>CAXXOQ010000126.1:0-91359 GCA_963664185.2 Caldilineaceae bacterium
ACAACAAGCGTATCCATGCGGGCCAGTGCATCCCAGTTGGTTCGCTCCTGGGTCTTGTCCTGGGCATAGTGTCCTGTGATGACGGCAAAGTCGGATGCGACTTTGCGGTGTGTCAGGGGTACCCCGGCCAATGCCGGCACTCCGGTAGCGGAACTGACACCCGGCACGACTTCCACCGCGCAGCCCGCCTGTTGCAGGGCATCCCGTTCTTCCTGACCCCGTCCAAAGATGAAGGGATCCCCTCCCTTCAGACGCACGACCTGGTGGCCCTCCGCCACCAGGGATATCAGCAACTGGTTGATCTCATCCTGGGCGTTGCGCGTGGCTCCGGGCGTCTTGCCTGCATCCAGGATACGGGCTCCGGATCGCGCCAGATCCAGTATCCGGGGGTCCACGAGACGATCGTGAACGATGACATCAGCCTTCTGCAGTAGGCGTGCCCCGCGCAGGGTGATCAAATCGGGACTTCCCGGTCCCCGCCCCGACCAAATAGGCTTTGCCTGCCATGAGATGTGGTTGCCTGATGCAGAAAAAAGGGAGACGCCGGGGGCTGCTGATTCTGTTGTGCCGCCAGGGCGGTCCCCCAACTTTGGGGCCGACAGGCGACACACTGGTCAAAGACAATCGCGGCCAGGGCTTCAATATCGTCCAGCGGCGTTGTGAGCACAAGCTCGCTATCGGGCGGAGCACTGGTGCTGACCGTGTGCAGAATGCGCGGCAAGTCTTCCATGACATGCCGGCCCGCATGCAAAAAGAAGGGCATCACGGCAATACGGCGACGGCCCGCATCCAGAACGGCTTGGCAACAGGATGCCAGATCGGGCGCCTCCAGATCCAGAAACGCCACCTGCATGTCCGGAACGTCCACCTTCGGCTGCAGGTGCCGGACTAGGCGCCGGACCTGCCGGTTGGCTTCCGGATAGGGGGAACCATGCGCAATCAGTATGCAGGTGTCCGGTGTGTGGCCATGTGCCGTGACATGCTCTTCCACCTTCCTGCACAGCATGTCCAGTATACGATCGTGGTCCCCCATAACCGGCGCGATGTGGAAATGTGCCGTGGGGTGTTCCACGCCCAGCCGATACACCTGGGCCGGCAGGTCCTGGAGGACATACTGTCCCGGGACGAGGAAATAGGGCTGTACCATGATCTGGGACACACCCCGGGACAGCAGGTCGGCGGCGGCCTCAAAGACGGTGGGCGAGCCGTAGTTCAGAAAACAGGGGGCCACATGCAATGTCGCATGCTGCGCGCGCAGAACGCCTGCCACCGCTTCCATCGCCTGCGCACTGCCCGCACGCAGGCTGCCATGGCCGACTAGGAGGATGCCGTCCATGGCAATGAGGCAGGCAAGCTCACATCTGAAGGGTCATCGGTCTGCAGGCCACATTCCGTCTTGTCCATGTTCTGCCAGCGGCCGGCCCGTTCGTCTTCGCCTTCGGCCACGGGCTGCGTGCAGGGCCAACAGCCTACGGAAGGATAGCCCCGGTCATGCAGTTCGTTGTAGGGCAGTTCATGTTCCCGGATGTAGGCCCATACCTCATCCCGGCCCACTTTGGCCATCGGCGAGACCTTGACCACATTGAATTTGTCGTTCCAGGATACGAACGGGGTTTGGGCCCGCGTGGGCGACTGATCCCGGCGAATGGCGGTGATCCACGCGGTACTGTCCTTGAGGGCATGGATCTGCGTAAAGACCTTGCGCATCTTGCAGCATTCATTGGGATTGCGGAAATAGAGGTTGGGACCAAACTGTTCTTCCTGCTCTTCAATGGATATGAAAGGCAGGATCCGGCGAAAACTGCGCTCAAAGTGCTCCTCTGCCCGGGCAATCTGGGCATGGGTCTCCCGGAAAAGGAATTGGGTGTCCAGGTAATAGATGTCAATCGAAGGGTCGATTTTCAGGGCGATGTCCATCATCATCAGCCCGGAAGGGCCAAACGATGTGCCCAGCGATGCCCCCTCCCGGAACAGGCCCATACACCAGCGCAGGATATGCTCTACCGACGCCGATTCGAATTCGGCGTTGAGACTCTCCAGGTAGCGGGAGGTGATGTAGGCCGGTCGGCCGGTACTGGTGGCGAAGTAGGAAGAAGATGAAGACATGGCTTTCCCTTGAACTCAAGAGCACGAATACGTCTGGGCCTGGGCCAGCAACCTGGCCGCCCGTCCACTTGTCAGAGCCTGGCGTGCGGCTTCGATCCCCGCCGCGAAGTCAGGGCATACCCCGAACAGTCCCAGAATCACCCCGGCCGAAAGCACAACCTGATCCTGCGCCGTACGGTTCCCATCCGTGAGAGCCGCCAGATTCTGCTCTATATGGGTCACAGGGTCGGAACTGCCCTCTACCGGCGTCCTTTCCGGGAAGCCGAGCGCCTCCGGGTCCAGCACATGCAGGGCGTTCGCGGCTACGCCGTAGAGACGGGTCTTGCGGCCCGCCCGCATCTCGATGGAACCCTCTTCCCCCTGAATGATCCAGCTGGCCACCTGGCCGGTCTGCACGGTACGCATCTGGTCAATGTACTTCGTGTGGTAAAACCCCGTCACCTGATACGCGGCAGACGCCGGATTGATGAGTTTTTCCACGGTGTTCAGCACAGTGCGCAGACCGAATTCCTCCCGCATGGGCAACAGGGCATGCCAGGCCGGCATGAAGGCCTCGGCCCCACAATAGGCGAACCCCACGTCGTCCAGCATGCCGGAAGCTGCCCGGGGCGTGAGATTGATCGGGATGCCCATGCCGGCCAGGACATGGGATGGGGTCACCCCGGCCTTGGTAGGCACGTCCTGCGCGCCATGCAGAAGCACGGGCAAGCCACAGGCCGCCAGGACCAGAGCGATGGCCGGAGCCAGCTGGGCGGTTCTTTCCTTGCCATCGTAGGGCACTGCCATATCCAGCACAGGAGCCACGGCGGGCGTCAGGGGCATCATCCAGCGATCCCGGACCGCCTCCACAAAACCCCTGATTTCCGCGCTGGACTCCCCCTTGACGCGCTGGGTCATGAAGAAGGCGCCCATCTGGGCGGCCGTAGCCCGTCCGCCCAGAATTCTGTCCAGCGCATCCCGGGCCTCTTCCTGCGTCAGGTCCCGGCGCAGGGTTTCCCCACGCCCCAAGGCCTGCACATAGGGCTTGAAGCCCATAATATCCGGAGATGGCACCGGCGCCTGTCCTGCGGTGGGCATGGCAGGCGCCAAAGCTGCGGACATGCAATCACACTGCCTGCGTCTGGGACAGGGAATCAAGGCTGGCCAGCAGATCCGCCAGTGAAACTTCCCCGTCCACCTCGATCTGCCAGGTCATGGGATACCGCGGATCGGGTTCCCGGTGGGACAGCGACACGGCGTCCGTCCCAAGGGCACCGGCAAAGAACTGGCCAATTTCATCGCGGACCAGGGCCAGCGCTTCCATCGTGAAGGGGTAGGCCAGACGATCCTGGATGGTCAACTGGATGCGGGTAGGGTCTATCTCAACCTCAAGGTCCGCCTCCTGTTCCAGGAGCCTGGCCGTCTGCAGGGCACTGGCCCACATTTCCTGCAACCGCACGGGCAAGGGTTGGGTGTCGGACATCCGGGCGTGCTTGCGCACATAATAGAACCCCTGGGCATGGCTGCCGTGGGCAATGCCATTGTCAATGCCAAAGTCGTCGGTGTGGCCCAGCATGATCACGCCGGGGCCTTCCTGCACATGCTTGTAGTCGGCGACGTCAATCATCATGGCATCCAGTTCCTGGTTCTGAATCCACCGATGAAAGACGGGAATCACCGCGTCCAAATCCACGATTTCAGGGTGCCGAATGTCAAATCGAATACCAATTCGTTGCGGTTGTTGCATCACTTGGGGTTCCATCAGAGTTGAATGCCCTTGGCAGCTTGCTGGGCCACCATCCGGCCATCACAGGCATGGGCTGCTTCAATAAACAGGTTGGCTTCTTCAATGGCGGCATGCGCCTGGTCCTCGTTGGGTTCCCCGATCGGCTCCGCATGGTGCTTGAAGAGATACTGGGCGAACTTGCCCTTGGCGTACTGATCGAAGAACAGTTCGGTGTCGTAGAAACGCGTCCGGAACTGGGACACGATTTCCGTCTGGTCATACCCGATATCCACGGCCTGGCCCCGCAGCAGGGAACGGGCCGCCAGATACATCGCATTGACCGCCCGGGCATAGGCCGTGCTGAAATCGCTTTCATCCAGGGCAATCAGGGCATCGAAGGCCTCCGCTTCGGCACGGGCCACTTCCATCGTGAACAGGGAAACGACCTCCCCGGCACACTCGCCTACCCCAATGTCACCGATCGTGAACTCCCGGGGATCGCCCCAGTCGCTGTAATAGCCGGCATCATTCTCGTACAGGGGGATTTGTGTGTACGGCTTGAGCAAATCGCGAATGCCTTTCTTGCCGTAGCGCTGCACCCAAGTCTGGAAGTCTTCGTCTTCGGCCCGTTCGCTGTGGAACTTCCCGGTCAGGGTATCCAGTACATCCGGAACCCGCTTGGAGGGCACAGCACCCACCGCCAGACCATAACTGCCGGCATTCTCGTGCCACTGCCCGCCCAGCACAACCTGGAAATGCGGCACGGTACGCTGGTTGCGATGGCGGCTGTTGCCAAAGAAGCCGATATCAGCTACATGATGCTGCCCGCAGGAATTGAAGCATCCGCTAATCTTGATCTTCAGATTCCGGATGGATTCCGGCAAAGTATCCAATTGCTCGGTCAGGCGTGTGCTCAATTCTCCGGCGAGGCCCCGGGATGAGGCAATGCCCAGTTTGCAGGTATCCGTACCCGGACAGGCCGTGATGTCGCTGATGGAACCGGCACCATGCTGGGCCAGGCCCAGGGGCTTCAAGGCGTCATAAAGCTCCTTCAGATCCTGGTCGGCGACCCAGCGCAGGACGATATTCTGTTCCACGGTGGTGCGGAGGTGGTCTCCCACATACTTGCGGGCCAGATTGGCCAGTTCCAGGGCCTGATGTACCGTAATGTCACCCAGCGGCAGGTAGATGTGGACCACGGAAAAGCCGGGTTGCCGCTGGCGGTACACATTGGTGGCCAACCATTTCTTGTAGTCGGCATCCTGGTTGGGAGCTTCAATCGTTATGGGTTGCCGCAGGGGTGCTTCGGCAAACGAGTCCAGCGTGTCCAGAAAGGCATCCCAGCGCTCATCGTGCGGCAGGGATGCGCGTTCGGCGAACACGAGTGACCGGAACTCTTCAATCCCCAGCTTGGCGACCAGGAATTTGACCCGCGCCCGGTTCCGGTTGCGCTTTTCTCCGAGACGGGTAAAGACCCGGCATACGGCCTGGGACAGGGGCAGAATCTCCTCTTCCCGGACAAACTCGGCCAGCAGCTTGGCCTGATGGGGCACTGCCCCCAGACCGCCTCCCACATACATGTCAAAGCCCCGCACCGTCTGCCCATCTATATCCTGGGTCCGGGCGATAAAGCCCAAGTCATGCAACATGACCAGACCACAGGCTTCGTCTTCACAGCCGGAGAAAGCAATCTTGAACTTGCGGCCAAAGTCCTGGACATCGTCATGCCCCAGCAAGTAGAACGTCAGGGCATCCGCGTACGGTGTGACATCGAAAGATTCGGTGTGACACACCCCGGCCAGGGGGCACGCCGTGACGTTGCGGACAGAATTGCCGCACGCTTCGCGCGTGGTGATGCCCACCGCTGCCAGGCGCCGCATCAGATCCGGTGTATCGTTCACATGCACAAAGTGGAGCTGGAAATCCTGGCGGGTGGTGATATGCAGAATGCCATCCGAATACTCATCGGCCAAGGCGGCGACGGTTTCCAGCTGATCCGGCTTCAGTCCGCCCCACGGCACCTTGATGCGCTGCATGCCGGGGGCATCCCAAATCGTGTCGGGGCCCTTGGTCGCGTCGCCGGAAGGGAACTCCAGGGGCTGTTCCCGGATACCGTCATGCCGTTTGCCATTGTCGTAGCGCTGGCCATAGACGCCGCGCCGCAACCGGGTTTCGGCAAACACCTTTTCATCCAGTGAGTCCTGAAGTCGCAAATGAATCTGGCCTTCAAAGGTGTCGATTTCCTGTCCCCAGGCCTCAGGAATCTGATCACTCAAGGCATCTTTCCAAGTGTGCGCGTGCATGTCGGGGCTTGCTCCTCAAACTAGGGCGTATAGGGTGAACAAGACATGGATTGAATCCTGTCAGATGGCAGGGGGGACAAAATGATGGATGGCAGGCATGGCGGCGGCGGGACAGGCAAAGTCCGGTGCAGGCCGTGCCGGCTACAGGGCATAAAAAAAGCCCGTTGTGGGCAACGGGCTTTTGAAAGCATTCCCTGCGGTCCGATTACTGACCCGGTTGGTCCGCCGAACGCATTCCCGTTGCCTGCCTAATCACGGCAGCAACAACACGAGCTACAGCAACAACACGAGCAACAGCCACGACACCTGCAATCGGGGCAGGGTTCACAGCTTGACTCGCCGTGATCGTAGTCTTTCTGGGTCAAACTATCCCAAGACATAGCCAGTTCCTCTGCCACAATCCATGGTCTATCATAACACATCCTGCCAATTCCCCTAACTGCCATTTGTCATTTTCGCCCGACCCCATTGAATTCAGGGCATGGTTCTGCCTCCATCAGAGGGGATTTCCCGGGTCACGATCCCTGAATCCCCTGCGGCAATTGAGGGACGGCACAGGCCAAGTCCCTGCTTGTCTGCCTCGCAGCGTTGTCCGGTGTCACAGCGCTGTCGTCTGCCGTGACCTGCAGTCCTGCTCGGTTCCCTGAGAGCATGCGGCGGGCAAAGCACCCCATTCGCCTGCACCACCGGCAGGAATCACCGTAATTTGCCTGGACTGGGCTCCACTTTAATGTTCCATTGATCCAGATTTGGTTCAGAGTCGTATGCGTCTTACCTGCCAGGGCATTGGGCTTGGGTAATCTCTGTGCAGGCAGATTCATTCATTGTGAGAGGCGCCGTGAATCTGTCTGGCATTACTCTACATCCAAGGTTTTGCGGAGAACAATCGCATGAACACCACCCAAATTTCCCTTCCGACCCAAGGACGCCTGCGGGTTCTGAGCGTGCTGGCCATCCTGGTCATCAGCAGCTTGCTGACAGCCCTGATCTGGAAACCGGCCTTCGGGGCCCCCGCTGTGGCGACGCAACGACAGATTGACACCAGGACGAGCCTCAGTCCCAACCAGCTGTACACCTCCCTCCTCGCCAGTGTAGTCCGGGTGGAAGGCAGTGGCGGCGTCAGGGCCGAGGGCCTGTGGCCGGGGGAGAACGGGAGTCCCCGGTCCGGCATGCCGGATATGACCCGATTCTTTGACGCGCGCACCATCGGGGCAGGCTTCTTCATCGATGATGACGGCCATATCATAACCAGCCTCAGTATCATAGAGGGTGCCGATACCATCCACGTTACGTTTGCCGACGGGGCATGGTACGCTGCAGAGATTGTGGGTACCGACCGCCAGGCGGACTTTGCGATCCTGCACATTCCGGATCTCGATCACGACTTTGCGCCCCTGGCTTTCGCGCAAGACGACACGCTGGGCATTGGGGATCCAGTCTTTGCCTTTGGCTACCCCGAAGGTATGGCTGGCACCCTGACCCAGGGCATTGTCAACAACATGGAGGCCCGGCGCACCGGCAGAAACGGTTATCTGCTTCCCTATCTGATTCAGAGTGACGCGGTGAGCCTCCCCGGCCTGGCAGGCAGCCCGCTGGTAAATGAATTTGGCGAAGCGGTAGGCGTCAACATGAACATGCACCAGCCGTTTGGGACTCCGCAGGCTTTGAACCTGAGCATTCCCATAGAGCTGGCGCAGCAGATTACACCTGCCCTGATTCAGGGCCAGCCGTATGCCTATCCCCTGTTGGGGGTGGCCGGCATAGACCTCAGCCCGGTCGAAGCCGCTGCCATGGAAGTGAACAACCTGTACCAGGGAGCCTACATTTCGGCGGTGGGGGAAGACACTGCCGCCGCCAAGGGCGGCATTCAGGAGGGCGATTTCCTGACTGCCGTCAACGGTACTCCCATTCGGACATTCTCAAGCCTGGCCAACCAGTTGCTTGTACACCATACAGGCGGTGAGGAAGTGCAGATTTCGGTACTGCGCGGCGATAGCAGCCTGGACCTGACCATTACTCTGGGCACCCGCGAATTGGCGGACAGTTAGGCAAGCCAATTTCCGTCTCAGGGCCAAGCACAAATTGGGACAGACCACGGGATTGCCCCGTGGTCTGTCCGCACCTCATCCGTTTTTTCGTAGGCTCAGACTTCGGCAAGACACCAGTCCAACTCACCGCCACAGCAGTTGCGCCGCCTGGATCCCTGTGCGAGCTGTACACGGCAACATGCACGCAGCCAGTTCCCTGCCCTGGTACAGACCATTTTCGCGGTCCGGGCACCGCAGCGATGGCTTCCTCCTGTAATCCAATCCTGTCTGATACAGGTCAGGACGGGGATATAACCGGGGGCATTCCGGCCGGGGCCATGTTGGGTACAGCCTGATGGGAAAACCTGGTGCCTGGCCAGAGATCATCATGCCAGGGATCCCCAAATGCCTTGATATGCCTGCATGATCCCGTCTTCTTGCATTATGAAGAAGAATTTACCACTGTAGTGCCAAGACAGGTAGTCTTCGATTTATGCCGGTTCCGCTGGGGGTTCGGCGGAATCCACCGTCCACGGTCGGTACAACGCAACCTTGTCGGCTGACCAGGCATTCTGCCCGGTCAGTGGCTTTCCCACCGGTTCTCCGGCGGGGGCATAACCTTGGCACATCCAGGTATCCACTTGGGGAATCGCCAGCGGGTCTCCTGCATGGCATCCCTTGCCCTGACTCTTTGGCAGGACAATCCGATGGGATGATACACTTCCCCTGCAGCCACCTGGCCTTTACCATACGTATGCCCTGGAGAGTTCTCCATGACGTCCATCGTCAACCGTGAAGTTTTTCTGAAGTCGCGCCCCGTGGGGGTGCCTGCGGCAGACAATTTCGCAATCCGCGAGTCGATCCTGCCGGAACTGGCAGACAACCAGATCCTGATCCGCAATCAGTACATGTCGGTAGATCCCTACATGCGGGGCCGCATGCGGGATCTGAAAATCTATGCCGCCCCCTTTGAGGAAGGCGAAGTCATGACGGGGGGTGCCGTAGGCAAAGTGCTTGCCTCCAACCACCCGGAGTTCCAGGAAGGAGATGAAGTGCTTCACCAGAATGGCTGGCGGGAGTATCACATCTCCTCGGGGATTGGTCTCAGCAAGATTGACACTTCCATTGCGCCCATCCAGACTTTCCTGGGCTTGGCCGGAATGCCGGGACAGACGGCCTACTTCGGGCTGTTGCGGGTGGGGGAACCCAAACCCCACGAAACCGTGTTTGTATCTGCCGCTTCCGGTGCCGTCGGCAGTCTGGTCTGCCAGATCGCCAAGATCCAGGGTTGTTATGTCGTGGGGAGCGTAGGCTCGGATGCCAAGGCCCAGTGGCTGCTGGATGAGGCCGGTGTGGACGATGTCATCAACTACAGGAAGGAAACAGACCTGCAGCAGGCAGTCAGGGCCAAGTGTCCCAAAGGCATTGATGTGTACTTTGAAAATGTCGGCGGGGCCCATCTGGAAGCCGCTCTGGGCAACATGAACATGTTTGGACGCATTCCGATGTGCGGCATGATCTCCCACTACAATGACGTCACGCCCGAACCTGGTCCCCGGAACCTTATGTTTGTGGTCGGCCGACGCATCAAGCTGCAGGGCTTCATCGTGTCCGACTTTGCGGAGGAAGTGGAAGCCTTCTATGCGGACCTGCGGCAGTGGATTCAGGACGGCCGCATCAAGTGGCAGGAAACGGTGCTGCAGGGCATTGAAAAGGCCCCTGAAGCCTTCATCGGTCTCTTTACCGGCGCGAACAACGGCAAGATGCTGGTGCAGCTGGACGGGCAGTAACCCATTGCAGGCCCTGAATCCTTTCGCCTACGGATAGTCGCATGAACTCTCTCGCCTTTGATAACGTCGCCCGCTTGCCCCTGCCCGGCGACAATGTCGCCATTGCCACCCGGCGCCTGGAGAAAGGAACCTGTATCGTCACCGATGCGGGCACCCTGGAACTGGATGCCACGGTACTGGAGGGACACCGGTTTGCCTGCACCGGCATAGCACAGGGGGAGCAGGTGCAGTCCTGGAACCTTCCTTTCGGTACGGCGTTGCAGGACATTGTGCCGGGCCAATACATTTGCAACGACGACATGCTGGAGGCGTTGCGGGGCCGATCGGTCGCCCTTGATCTGCCGCCGACTCCCAATTTCGCCAGCGAAATTCCGGCGTTTCAGCTGGATGAACAGACTTTCCGGCCCGGTTCTCCCACCCAGGGCCACGGGCTGGAAAGCCAGTTTCAGGGATATCCGCGACCGGGCACCCGAGGTACAGGCACCCGAAACTATATTCTGCTCCTGGGGACTTCCTCCCTGGCCGGCGGGTTCGTGCGGGTACTGGAGGATCGCCTGCGGCAGGATGGCCGCCTCTTGCCCAACGTGGATGGCATTGTCGCGGTATCCCATACGGAGGGCGGTGTGCCCAATCCCAACAATCGGGAAATGGTGCTGCGTACGCTGGCCGGCTACCTGATCCACCCCAACGCCGGGGCGGTTCTGGCGGTGGATTACGGATCGGAGCCCATCACCAATGCCCTCCTGCGCGACTATATGGAGGCCCACGGCTATCCCCTGGATCGGGTGTTACACCGATTTCTGTCCGTTGCGCCATCCTTTGAGCAAGCCCTGGACACGGCCGCCGCGCAGGTGCGATCCTGGTATGACGAAGTCAATGGTGTCTCCCGCGCGTCCCGGCCCGTTTCCGATCTCAAGCTGGCCCTCCAGTGCGGGGGCTCGGACGCCTTTTCCGGCATTTCCGGCAATCCTCTGGCGGCCTGGGTGGCCCGGGAACTCATCGCCAATGGGGGTGCCGCCAATCTGGCCGAGACCGACGAACTGATTGGGGCCGAACCGTATGTATTGCAGAACGTACGGGATCTGGCCACGGCCCGCCGTTTTCTGGAAGTGGTGGAACGCTTCAAGCAGCGGGCCGCCCGTCATGGCCATTCCGCCGAAGGCAATCCTTCCGGAGGCAACAAGTTCCGCGGCCTGTACAACATCTTCCTCAAATCGATCGGGGCCGCCATGAAGCGCCATCCGGATGTCCGGCTGGACTGGGTTATCGAATACGGGGAGATTATGGCGCAGTCCGGGTTCTATTTCATGGACAGCCCCGGCAACGATCTGGAGAGCATTGCCGGGCAGGTGGCCAGCGGCAGCAATGTCATCTTCTTTGTGACGGGCAACGGCTCCATTACCAATTTCCCGTTCGTGCCTACGATCAAGATTGTGACCACCTCGGAGCGTTTTGCGCTGCTGCAGGAGGACATGGATGTCAATGCCGGCCAATATCTGGATGGCACCGACATGGATGTGCTGGGACAGTCCCTCTATGATCTCACCCTGGCAGTCAGCGGTGGACAGCGGACGGTAGGGGAACGGGCGGGCCATGCCCAGATCCAGCTGTGGCGGAACTGGACTCTCGATTCCGATGACCAGCCACGCATTGAACCCTCCGCCCCCTTGTCCGGCCAGGCCCTGCCGGTACAGCCCGCCGGGTTTGTGCCGACTTTCCGCTATCAGGGTGAGCAGTTGGGGCAGCGGGTGGTGCCTCAAACCATCAACATGATCGTGCCTACCAGTCTCTGTTCAGGCCAGATTGCGCATTTGGCGGTGCGCCGCCTGACCCAGGCCCTGGGGGCCAGGGGCTCCCGGCATTTCGCCACCATTGTCCATCACGAAGGCTGCGGCGTATCCAGCGGATCGTCCGAGGAACTCTATGCCCGCACCCTGGCCGGATACGTGCAACATCCCCAGGTGGCGCATTGCCTGCTGCTGGAACACGGCTGCGAAAAGACCCACAACGACTTCATGGCCCATGTGCTGGACGACGCGGGGATAGATACTTCCCTTCTCGGCTGGGCCAGTGTCCAGTTGGATGGCGGCATTGTGCCGGTCCTGAACAAAATTGAAGCCTGGTTCCAGGATCAGATGGGGAATGAACCGGACGCGGCCCCTGCCGCAGGAGGTCTGGATCAGCTGCGGGTCGCCATCGCCAGTCAGGGACCGCTCAGTGCCTACAGCCTGGAACTGCTGGCACAGTGTGCCCGTACCATCGCCCATGCGGGTGGCATGGTCGTCGTACCCGGAGATTCCGTGGTGGCGCAGGCGTTCTTTCCGTCCGACGACATCGGAGCCACACTGGCCTATGCCCAGCGCAGTCCGGAATCCGGACTGCAGATCATGGATTGTCCCACCCTGCACTGGGTGGAATCCCTGGCCGGACTGGGAGCTACCGGCGTAGACCTGATCCTGGTGCATGTCGCCCCATACCCGGTGCAGGGCCATCCTCTCATACCCACGCTCCAGATTGCCACGGACCTGCCGGCAGACAGCGGCTGGCACGGGGATCTGGACCTGGTGTGGAATTCCCAGGCCCGGGACGAAACCCAGATCCAGGCGCTGTTTGATGTGATCGGCGCCGTTCTGTCCGGGCACCGCCGTGTCCGCTCCATGCAGATCGGCAATGTGGACTTCCAGATAACCCGCGGTCCCACGGGCCTGTCCCTGTAGGCTCTCCGTTCGTCCACGAGACAGCTGCTTGCCAGGATCCTCCCTGAGGATCTGTCGTCTTATCCCCTGCAACTGCCGCCAAGGAGACGTTCCATGCCCTATGCGTTCAATGGTCTTGACATGAGTCTCGGTACCCTCGCCCGTCTGTCCGATGCCCAGAGCCGATCCATTTCCGCCGAGAATTTCACCGGGGCCAAGGGCCAGGGTGGCATGGCCACGGAAGGCACGGGTGCCATTGCCTCCCGGGAACTGGGGCGTGGATGGAAGGTAAGTCCCTGCATTGACATTGCCGGTTCGGCCACCGCCACCCTGGCCGACATTGCCGGCCCTGGCCAGATCCAGCACATCTGGTTCACCTGTCGCCCCGCCTACTGGCGCCGTCTGATTCTGCGCATCTATTGGGACAACGAAGCGCATCCCTCCGTCGAAGTTCCGGTGGGTGATCTGTTTTGCAGCGGTTGGAACGAGGTCTGCCGCGTCAATTCGTTGCCCATTTCGGTCAACCCGTCCGGCGGCTTCAACAGCTACTGGCCCATGCCGTTCCGGAAACATGCCCGCATGGAACTGGTGAATCTGAGTCCGGACCCGGCCGATCACGTGTTCTACCAGATTGACTACACCCTGACGGATGTACCGGACGACCTGGCCTACTTTCACAGCAGCTGGCGCCGTGCCAACCCGCTGCCGTACAAGGATGTCTTTACCGTGGTGGATGGCATTGCCGGCAAGGGACATTACGCCGGCGTGTATGTCGCCTGGGGCTCCAACAACAGCCGGTGGTGGGGCGAAGGGGAAATGAAGTTCTATATGGATGGGGATGATGCGTGGCCCACCATCTGCGGCACGGGTACGGAAGACTATTTCGGAGGTGCCTGGGGCTTCAGGGACGTGGTGGACAATGCCTACGGCCTGTTTTCCACCCCCTATCTGGGATTTCACCAGGTCATCCAGCCCGATGGTCACGCCAACAGCCAGACGCGCCTGGGCATGTACCGGTGGCACATCATGGATCCGATTCGTTTCGATGCCGATTTGCGGGTTACCCTGCAGGCGCTGGGTTGGCGTTCCCCCAAGGAAGGAAAGTCACGGTATCTGGCCCTTCAGGACGACATCGCAGCGACCACGGTCTGGTATCAGACTGAACCACACAATCCCTTCCCGCTCCTGGAAGACATGGATTTCCTTGAAGTGATCTGAATCAGGCCCGCTTCGGGGCAACGCGTGCCTCCCGGGCGGGTCATGCATGCGTCGGCGGCAGATGGGCCTTCATGCCCCGAGAGAGCCATGGGTTCTCCCGGGACGCGCAGATCATGGAGGCCACAATGCCCCCGGGTGCCTTCGGCCACAGGGCTCCCGGGACAGGGCCTGCCTACCAGTTGGTGAACGAACCGTCCAGGCGCCGGACCCTGGGCATGGGCTGGATCTCGCCCGTCATGCGCCGGGCCGCCTCCCGATCGAATTCAATCCCCAGGCCAGGGGCTGAGGGAGGCAACAGATAGCCGTCTTCCCATGCGGGTTGGTTGGGTACCACCTCCGTCATGAACGTACCCGGCCGGGCAGGCTGTTCCTGCACCCCGAAGTTGGGGGTAGCCAGATTGAGTTGCAGACAGGCCGCGGAAGAAACGGGGCCCAGCGGGTTGTGCAGGGCCAGTTTGATGTAGTGGGTCTCGCACCATCCCGCAATCTTGCGGGCCTCGGTAAGCCCCCCGGCGATGCAGAGATCGATGCGGGCGTAATCGATCCATTCCTCTTCGATCAATTGGCGGAACTCCCACTTGGAGCTGAACTGTTCGCCGGCGGCCAGGGGCACGGTGGTACGGGGCCGCAACGTCTTGAAGGAATCCGGATTTTCGCAGCGCAGCGGATCCTCCATGAAGAAGGGACGGAACTGTTCCGCTTCCTGACACAGCCACAGGACATCCGGCAGATCCAGCCGGGTGTGCACATCGAAGCAGATCTCCATTTCATCCCCTATGGCTTCCCGCACCGCCTGCAACTGCGCGATGGAGGCCAATACCGCAGGTCGTGGTTCTATGATGTGTCCGTCCTGGGGCAATCCCCAGCGCACAAACTTCCAGCCTTCCTCCTTTGAGGCCAGACAGGACTCTACCAGGGGAGCCACATCGCGGGAATGGCCCTGGTTGTGCGGATAGCAGACCACCTTGTCGCGCACCTTGCCCCCCAGGAGTTCATAAATGGGCACCCCCAGCGCCTTGCCCTTGATGTCCCACAGCGCGATGTCAATGGCGGCAATGGCCGCGGTCTGAATGCGTTGGGCAGGGAAGAATCCTCCCCGGAACATGAGTTGCCACAGATGCTCAATGCGGAAGGGATCCGCCCCCACCAGCATTTCCTCAAAGTGTTTCACCGTGGCTTCCACCGCCAATTCGCGGCCGGAAATGCCGGATTCGCCCACCCCGCAGATCCCCTCATCCGTATCCACCGTGACAAAGAGAAAGTTCTTGGCCCCGTTCCAGACCCGATACGTTTCTAACCCTGTGATTTTCATGCCCGTCCCTCGATCCGGTTCCTGCGTTCCTGCCTACAGCAATTGGGCAAACACCTTGGAAATGCCTTCGATGGTCTCTTCCACTTCTGTGTTGGACAGCGTGGGATGAATGTGTACCTGCACCGCCCGGGTCAGCAGATCCAGACTCTGGGGACACATGTCCTCCGCATATTCCACTTCGCGGGGCGCCCAGGTCCAGGGCCCGCCCCTGTCGTGCCACTGCTTCTTGGCCAGCACGGAGGACCACGAGGCATAGACATGCTGATCCACCCCGGTGCCGTACAGGCGGTTGGCACTGAGGTTTTCCGCCTGCAGGGCATTGGCCACGCGCTCCGCCCCCTCCGTGTCGGGCATATACATGATGAGGGCAATGCCGGTGTCTCCCTCTTCATCGTTGAGACGGCGGAAACCGACCGATTTGGATTCGGCCAGGGACGTGATGCTGTTCTTGATCATGGCCTTGCGCACTCGCATGGCATCCACAATGCGCTTGCGCTTGCCCAGCTGTACCCGGGCCATGGCTCCGGTCACTTCGTTCATGCGGAAGTTCAGACCCCACATCACCTGACTCTCCGGCACATCCACCAGGCGGGAAGAAAACGGATCATGAAACATGGCCGCGCGGGTATAGATCGCTTCCTGATCCGTTACCACCATGCCGCCTTCGCCCGTGGTGATGATCTTGCTGGCCTGCAGGCTGAAGGCACCGACATCACCCAGGGAACCCAGGGGCCGACCCCGGAAAGAGCCGCCATTTGCCTGCGCAGTATCTTCCAGCACCAGCAGGTCATGGGCTTGGGCAATGTCGTTGATGGCGTCCATGTTGGCGGGCACACCACGCATATGAACCGGCATGATGGCCTTGGTATACGGCGACAGATTCGCCCTGGTGGCCTCCGGGTCCAGGGTAAGCGAATCGTCCACTTCCGTGATAATGGGCACAGCGCCTATGCCCAGAATCGCGGCCACCGAAGCGATCCAGCCAAAGGCCGGCACTATGACCTCGTCTCCCGGCCCCACGCCCAGGCCCTGCAATGCGCAAAGCAGGGCCGCCGTCCCCGATGTCACGGCCAGGGCATGGCGCGTGCCCGTCATGTCCGCGAACGCTGCTTCAAGCTGGTCGCACTGGGATGGCTCCTCCTCCATGAAGCGATAGAGATTGCGGCTGCGGAGTACTTCCATAACCGCCTTCTCCTCGTCTTCATCAAAGGCCAGCATGCCTGGCAGCATGACAGGCAACGGTTCAGGGCGTGCCGGATTGCCATTGTTGATGGCCAGTGGTGTGTTTTTCGCTATATCGTTCATGTTCAGATATCTCCTGTGCCTGGACCGACTATGGCAACTTTGGGTGAAGCCGCAACGCAGCGTCCTGTATATCCCACCCGTTTTGTTGCCCTGGGTTCCCTGCCATCATCGGGACGTCTCCCCGGAGTCAAGCGGGACATGGCTCCATGCCCCCTGACACTGGCGGACAAGCTCACGGCGCGGACATCCGGTGTCGGAACTGCGGGGACATCACAGTTCTCCTGCAGACCCTGACAATCCGTTGTTGGCATTCCCTGGCGGAGGGTCTGATGCAGGACAGGGGAGCCCATACAGGATCGCACAGTTCCACTTTGATCCGCAACTCCCTTGTTGCGATCATCCCAAACGCCAGAGCCCGTCACCGTCTTCTGACTCGCTTTGCCATGCCAGGGGCATCGCCTTCCGGTCAGGGATGGACACCTGAAACCGGATTCAGCAACGGCTCCCTTTCAGGATCGCCCCGGACGAGGATCTCGGGCAAAGTCCCCTGCAAGAGACCTTTCTGTTGCCAACGGCCACGCAGGGAGCTGGCACATCCGCGGGAGCACCACGTGGGGGAGGAGGCACCGTGCGTCCGGGCAATTGCAGGAGGCGGGCGCTCACGTTGTGGCACAGATCCTCTATCCTTTCCTGCCATCCACAGGGATCCTCCAGGGCTGCCTTGGCTCCTTCATAGCGGTTCACGGTATCATAGAATGATGTGGCGTATGCTTCGAACCCGGAAGCACGCATTGGCAACTTTGCCGCGACGTCCCAGTTCTCATCCCCAAGGAAGATCCCACATGCTTTCCCCCGGCGCTTGCAACCCAACTTGAGACGGTAATCTCCATTCCGGTCACCCCCTTCCAGCCTGAAGATGTCTGGCAGGTGGAATGGGATCTGTACAGACAGAACATTGCCCGTCAAGTCGCAGGGGGCATTACGGTTCTGACCCCCAACGGCAATACCAGTGAGTTTTTCTCGCTGACGGAGGCAGAAGTGGCGCAGGCCTGCCGCGAGGCTCTGGATGTTGCCGGTCCGGATGCGCTGATTATGCCTGGCGTCGGACATGACGTACAGACAGCTTCGCGCATGGCGCAGCAGGCCGTCGCCCACGGAGCGCAGGCTGTGATGATCCACCAGCCCGTGCATCCCTTCCTGGGCAACGATGGCTGGATCGAATACCACTGTGAAATTGCCCGGTACATCCCTGACACGGGGTTTACCTGCTATCTGCGAGACCCCAAGATTACCGCCCAGGACCTTGTGGACTTGGCCGAAGCCTGCCCCAACCTGATCGGCATCAAGTATGCCGTACCCAATGTTGTGGCCTTTGCGGAGATAGCCCGACAGCTGGCACCGTATCCCCTGGCCCTGATCTGCGGCGTAGCGGAAACCTGGGCCCCCTTCTTCTGGAACGCCGGGGCCACCGGTTTCACTTCCGGGTTGGTCAATGTCACGACCGAACCTTCCCTGGCCTTGCTGGAAGCACTCAACCGCGGCGACATGGCGGAGGCCATGGGACATCTGGCATCGCATACGGCCTTTTGAGGGCATTGCGCGCCCGCAATCAGAATGCCCCTGAATGTGAGTGTGGTGAAGGAAGCCATGGAACAGGCAGGACTGGCCTCCCGTACCGTGCGCCCACCACTGGGCCCAGTGCCTGAGGCGGATCGTGAATTCCTTGCCCAGGCGCTCCAGCACTTTAGCCTCCCTGCCTTGCCTGTTCTCTGAATCTTTTTTCCAGCGTCGGGACAGCCATGAAAATTCAACGCATTTCCCTTCACCCTATCGCCACGCCCCGCCATACCGGGATTGCCAACCAGCACGTCATCGTGAAACTGGAAACGGATGATGACAGGGTGGGCTGGGGGGAGATGAGTGATCTCTCCCATGTACCCATGTACCAGTTTGACATGACCGAACTGGAGCGCATGCTGAATGAACTGTGCCAGGGCCAGGATCCCCGGAACCTGGCAGCCATCAATGACACGCTGATCAAGTTCTTCCCGGACGAGGGTCACATGTACAGCCGTTCCGGGCTGGTGCGACAGGGCATCGATCTGGCCCTCCACGATTGGGTCGGCCGGTATTACGGCGTTCCGGCGTACGAACTGCTGGGCGGCGCCTTGCGGGACCGCATGCGGGTCTGCTACCCGCCATCTTCCGCATGCGTTCGGTGGCGGAAGTGGAACCCAACCTGGACCGTGTGGAAACCATGCTGGCCCGGGGATTCGATCTGATTCGGCTCTACGTCGGCGCCAATCACGAAGCCGATGTCCAGTTTCTGCAAGGCTTCACCCCCCGCTTTGAAGGACGGGTTACGATCAAGTCGTGGGACTTCTCCAACCTGCTGGATTGGCGGCGGGCCAGCATGGCCCTGGACGATCTTGCGCCAATGGGGCGACTGCATGCTCATCGAGAGCCCTGCCCCCCGCTACGATCTGGAAGGTTTGGCCCAGTTTCGCCAGCGCTCCCATCGGCCTGTGTCCCGAGCATGTACTCAACCTGCACCATGCCTGGCAGTTGCTCACCCACAATGCGGTGGACATCCTCAATGTTTCCCCCTATGTCCTGGGCGGCCTGCGCGCCTGTGAAAGGGTCATCGCGGTGGCCGAAAGTGCGCGCGCCAGTGTCCTGATTGGCACCACCCAGGAACTCAATCTGGGCACGGCGGCGGTAGCCCATCTGGCCGCTGCGGCGCGGGTACTGGACTACCCGGGGGACAGTACGGGTCCTATTCTGTACGAGAAGGATGTCGTGGCCCAGGGTGTCACATACGAACAGAGCCACCTGTTGACGCCCAGCGGCCCCGGGCTGGGAATTGAGGTGGATGAACAGCAACTCGCGGCGCTGTCGTCCCCGTCCGCATGGACCTTTGGGACCGATCTGGCGGGTGTGCTGGACCGCACCGCCAAGGACCGCCCATCTGCCACCCACTGAGTTATGTCAATTTTATTGGTAGGCCAGGGAATTGTCTTCCCGCCAGGGGAAGGACCGATGCCAGGGGGCAAACGGCCGGGATGACAAGGCGTCGGCATTGAGTTCAATGCCCAGCCCAGGTACTTCGGGGATCACCAGATAGCCATCCTCCAGCTTGACGGGTTCCTGCAGAAGGTCCCGGCGAATGCCGGCATCGTCCGGATGGTATTCCAGCACAACGAAATTCTGCGTACTGGCGGCAAAGTGCACATTCACCGCATTGGCCACAGGACCACAGGGATTGTGGGGGACCACACTTACGTAGTGGGCTTCCGCCATGGCCGCGATTTTCTTCATCTCCCAGAGTCCGCCCGCAACACAGATATCCGGCTGGATGAAGTCCACGGCATGCTGCCGTAACAGGGGCAGGAACTGGTGGCGGGTATAGAGCATTTCGCCTGTGGCCAGCGGCACATCCACCTTCTGCCGCAACATGCCCAGCGCTTCCACATTTTCCGGACGCAGCGGTTCTTCTACAAACATGGGGCGAAACTGGGCCACGGCCGCACACAGCTGGGCCGCATGGCCGATTTCAAGGATGCGGGCATGGGGATCCAGGCCGATCTCGATGTCAGGCCCCACCGCATCCCGGACAGCACCTACCCGGGCCTCCGTTTCCCGCAGTACCTGGCCCCAGGGCTTCCGATGCCAGTCCCCCGGCATGGGCGCCATCTTGAGTACGGCATAGCCGTATGTCTCTGTCAGGTACGCGGCATGGTCAGCCAGTTCGGCCGGGGATTCACCGCTCACCGACTGGTATACCTTGATCCTGTCCCGGCACTTCCCGCCAACCAGCCGGTACACGGGAACACCCAGCGCCTTGCCCGTGATGTCCCAGAGGGCGTGTTCGATGCCGCTGATAGCGGCATTCAGGACCATGCCGCCCGGGAAGCGGGAACCGGCATACATCAGATGCCACAATTTCTCAATGTCCCGGGGATCCTTTCCCCGCAGCCATTCGCCAAAATCCTCTATCACCTTGACGGTGGCCAGATCCGGGCCGCAGGAATAGGCTTCCCCCGTACCATGAATGCCTTCATCCGTGTCCACCCGGACAAAGGGAATGTTGCGGTGGCCCATATTGACCACATGGGCCGTGATGTTGGTGATCTGCATGGTAATGGGTAGTCCTTGCTCTGCTTCTGGATCTGCCATATGGCATGGTAATGTGTTTCCGGAACAGATGCACTATAGGGGGAAAGCCACCGGAGTCCAAGTCGACATCCCTGCGCACGAAGCGGATGATGGGTTCGCCGCCTGTTTTCCTCCCCCCTTCGGTAGGGCAATACACGGGATTTCGAAACGGATCCGGCCAGGCCAGCACGCAATGCCCGGTGCCGTTATAGGCAACCGTTGGGACATCCCGATGGCCCGTAGCCAATTCACCGGCAAGTTGGATAAAATCAGCAGACTGGTCGCTTCCGCTCCAGGTTTGATCCTCCCATGTCATCCCAACCCTCATTGATCCGCCTGCCAATTGGACGCAGTGAATATACCGCTCTGCGTGCGCAGGGCGAACTCTACATTGACAAGACCATGTATCTGGCGCAGATGGCCAGAGAGGCACCCTATCTGTTTCTGGCCCGCCCCCGCCGTTTCGGCAAAACCCTGTTCGTGTCCATGGCGGAACAAGCTTTCCGCGGGGCCAGATCCCTCTTTGGCAGCTGTTACCTGGATGACGATGCAGCATGGGACTGGCAAGCGTATCCGGTTTTGCGTCTGGACATGTCCCGGGTCCACGGGGATACCCCTTTGGCCCTCGTGAAACGATTGCACCACCGGGTACGGGAGACAGGAAGGCCTCTGCTGGAGACTCCATCTGCCCCCGAAAGCCCTCCCCAACCTGAGGACTTGGCACCGGATCAGCATTTGTTTGACTTGGTAAGGCAACTCCATGAGATCCACGGCAAGGGAGTTGTGGTTCTGATCGATGAATATGACACGCCCATAACCCATATATTGGGTCGTACCCATCAATTGCACCAGCCGGACCGTGTGATCGACAAGCAAGGCATTATGGAGGTTTTGTGCCAGTTCTATGGTGTGCTGAAGGAAGCCGAATCGTACCTCCATTTTACTTTCATCACCGGCGTCTCCCGCTTTGCCCAAGCCGGGGTATTTTCCGCCCTCAACAATTCGACCGACATCTCCCACGACAGTCGCTTCGGGGCTATCACGGGCATTACAGAGGCTGAACTGGAACAATATCTGTCTCCCTTTGTGCAAAGAGGAGCGATGCATCTGGGCCTATCAGCGTCGGATCTGCGGTCGCGGTTGCGCGACTTCTACAACGGCTATCAGTTTGGTGGACACCAGGAAGCGGTTTACAATCCGTTCTCCCTCATGGGATGTCTGGCCCGACTGCGCGATCCCAAGTCTGCCGCAGACATTGACAGATGGGGTTTGCCCTCCCTGTGGACAGAATCGGGTGCACCGAAATTTTTCTCCCAGTTGTTGCAAACCGGACGCTACAGCTTGTCCCGGTGGTCGGAGAATCCTGTTAAGGCCCTGACGGCTGTCTATGATCCGGAAACCCCAAGCCTGGAGGCTCTGTTGTGTCAGACAGGATATCTGACGCTTAAGGAGACCCATACAGGTGACCTCGTTTTGGCCGCCCCCAATCTGGAAGTGGGCCCGTCCTTTATCACATCCATGCTCCAAGGGTATCTGAAGGAACCGGATGGATTTGTGCGCCAGATTGGAGAACGCCGCACGCGACTGCAAGAAGCTTTGGCAGAGCAGAATTGGCACGGATTCTTCGGGGAGATTGACGCAGTCTTCCATGAAAGTATTCCGTACGATCTGTTGCGGGTAGAGAACAACTACCATGTCGTGTTCCATCTCATCTGTGCTCTTTTGCAGATAGGCCGTGTAACTTCCGAAGTGCAGACGTTCAGAGGTCGTGCCGACATGATTCTTGACTGGCCTACCGGTGCCTACGGACTCACGCCGGATCGGGCACTTCTGTTTGAGCTTAAGGTGAATGAATCTCCACTGGCAGCTTTGGATCAGATAAGTGAACAGGAATATTGGGCCAAGCTGACGCGGCACGCATTGCCTGTGTATGGGATGGGAGTCAGTTTCCGACCGCATCCACCGGCAGGTGAATTGATTTGTGCATGGACGCAACCCTATCTGTTTCACGACCCGAATGTGACGGCGACGCGCCGCGAGGTCAGGGATGCCTACCTGCTGTGGCGCCAGGCGCCAGATCCGGAGCGGACAGCGTGAAGTGGCCCAAGGATGCGGATGCAAGTAGCCATCGGTACCATCAGGGATGGGGAATGCGGCAGGACGCGTACCCAACGGGACAACGGGCTCTCATACCTCTGTTCCTGCCTGTCCCGATCCGGCTTTTGTCCACAGGTGAGATAATCCGATATGCCCGTTGAGGGCGTAGCCCACAGGTCCATGTTTTCAGGATTAAGACCATGACATCTCGATTGCCCAATTTGCTCTACATCCATACAGACCAGCACGCCCAGCGGGTTCTGGATTGCTATGGTGACCGTCATCTCAAGGATACCTACCTGTCAGGACTGGCCCGCAGGGGAATCGTCTTTGACAATGTGTATTGCGATTCTCCCATCTGTGTGCCTTCGCGCATGTCCATGTTGACAGCGCGCCGCCCCCACGAAAACCGGGTCTGGACCAACGAGCAGCAACTTGCCTCCGGTATTCCCACGCTCGCCCATTCCCTGGGGGCCGCAGGATATCTGCCCGTCCTGATTGGTCGCATGCATGCCATGGGACCGGATCAGCTGCATGGCTATACCCAGCGTTATGTTGGGGATCACTGCCCCAACCAACTGGGAGGTCCTGCCATTGACAGGGGTCCTCTGGAAGGTACGGCCGGACCCCACCGGATCAGCCTGCAGCTATCCGGCTCAGGCCAGAACGCCTATCAGGTGCATGATGAGGATGTCATCCGGGAAGCCGTGTCCTTTCTGCGTGGGGCCTGCCAGGAACTGCAGACGGGAAGACGGCAGCAGCCCTTCAATCTTTCGATTGGCCTGATGTTGCCCCATCCGCCCTACGTGGCCCGCCGCGAGGACTTCGATCGGTTTGCGGACAGCATGGACATGCCGCGCAAGAGCACCGCATTCAACGAGGAACTGCACCCCTTCATGCAGTGGTGGCGGACCCATACCGGCATTGAGATCGTGCCCTCGGTCGAAATCCTGCGGGCACGGGCGGCCTACTGGGGCATGGTGTATCGCATCGACCAGTGGATGGGTCAGCTGTTCCGCATTCTGGATGAATTTGAACAAACCGAGAATACGCTGATCATCTACACTTCGGATCATGGCGACATGCTGGGGGAACACGGACTGTGGTGGAAGCACACCTTCTATGAAGAGTCAGTGAAGGTGCCCCTGATCATGTCCTGGCCCGGACGCCTGCCCCAGGGCGTCCGCTGTCCCCGTGTCATGAGCGGGGTAGACGTTACCGCGACCATGCTGGACCTCATGGGCGCTCCGGCCCTTCCCAATTCCTCCGGCCGCTCGCTTGTCCATGCCCTTCTCAATCCGAAGCAGAATACCTGGGATGATGTCGCATTTTCCGAATACTGTTCCCACATGTTCGCGCCGGAAGGGGGCTGCTATCAGCGCATGATTCGGCGCGGCCCCTGGAAACTCATCTACTACCACGGCCAGCCCTGCCAGCTCTTCCACCTCGACCAGGACCCGGAGGAACTGCAGGACCGGGCCCAGGACCCGGCGTGTGCCGGCATTGTGGACGAATTGACCACGGAAGTGCTGGCGGGATGGGATCCCGATGCGATTGCCCGGACCATGGACGAATTGAATGCGGACAACAGCATTCTGCAGAAGTGGGCCCGCAACACGAAGGTCCAGGATACCCTGCGCTGGCAGCTGGAACCCTCCATGAATTATCTGGACGATGCATAGCGGTTGCCACGGGAGCAGAATGTGACGCCCTATCCCTGGTTGCCTGCGGCAGCATGGCTGGTTATGGCGGGGATGATTTCCTTGGCCGGGTCTGCAGCAGGCCCCTCTTGCCTGCAGGAATGTCGGTTCCTGTCCGTGTCCCCCTGGCGTTGTGCGACTGCGGCATCAAAGTTGCATTGAGACAGTTCGCAGAACGCCCTGCCGTCCCTGCCTGATGCTTTTCTGCGGCATGCCTGAATCCGCCAACCATCGCTACTGGACCGGACGGGATTAATGCTACAGACGTAATTATCGGGAACACCACCACCTCCTCGACCTCGGTCCGGTCGCGTCGCGCGGCGCGCCTGATCACCGCCGTGACAGCGGGGGAGGCGGAAAGGAGACGGACAGGGCCGCGGACCGTGGGACACCAGCGGGTAGCGGTCCCGGTAGCATATCGCAGATAGTTACGTCTGTAGTGTTGACGGTAGATTTTCCTTGCGGTGGCACAGGGCCAAGTCAAACCGACAGTTGGGGGGAAAGGAGTCAAGGCAGCGCCGGCGTCCGGGACGGCTGTGATGCGGGCCGCCTTGCTTTGCCCTTCAGCCAATGCCAGCAATGTCGCACCCCAGGAATTGCCGCCCGACCATTTGGGCAGCCTGGAGCACGGAAAAACTGCCAGCAGCCGGGTCCAATACAATGTCGCCAGGATCTGTGACAGCTTCAATCAAAGCGGCCTGGAGCTTTACGGGCTTGGGGTGTGCATGGGATCTTTTTACGGTTTCGGTCCAGACATCAGGAATATCATGTCTTTGCCAAACTCCCTTCGCCCGTTTGGGGGGTTTCTGCGCAATGGCAAGATATTCACCGTACCGGCGTGTACGATAGCCCATGCCCATGCGGTCCTTGTTCCAGGTTACCAAATCCACGAATTTCCATTTTGGCCTGCGTAATCCAGGGCCCGATGCCCGTACACAAATGGAACTTGTCCACCCACAGGAACAGATGGCCGGATGGCCGCAACACCCTGGCGATTCCCGATATAAACTCGGTAATCGTTTGCTCGCTCATCTGGGGCAGACCCGATCGGCGCTGGCCGCGATTGACCCCCTCGTTACCATATTGCATTTTGTCCAGGACACCCCGGTACTGCGGATCAAAGATGCACAGGGGCACGGACTCTGCCGGCATCTCGGCCAGCAGCTGCAAACCGTTGTACTGATTTGGCTGGTTCAGAGGCAGTGGCCATTCCCTGTTTGCCAACGGTATGGAAACAGGTTCCCGGACCGAAGCATATACCGCCATACAAGAAAAGTTCCCTGCACCACTTCCGGAATGATGCGCTGACTGGAATGAAGCCTGCCAACCATCATGGCACGGACAGCCTTGTCCACCAAGTTTTCCACCCCCTCTGTACGGCTTGGGCGGAGGACAGTACAGGGCAAGGAGGAAGTCCTTCTCACGCTATTGCGGTCCATTCTGCCGAGCCACCGTGCCCGAGGCAGACGGGCCTAACGTTAAGCGCGACTCAGGTCCTGTACTCCTCGCGCTCCTTGTCACGGAACCGCGGCATTCACGGGGACGGATGCGGTATGGGATTTCCGTGGGCCAGGACTACTCAATCATCCGGTCCGTCACCAGGTACTTCTCCACCCCCTGCCAGTCATAGGTTACACCCAGGCCAGGACCCTGCGGGACGCCTACACAACCGCTTGCGTCAATGGAATCCAGTTGGTCTGCATAGCCATCGGCATAGACCGGGGGACACGCAATATTGGTCAGTTTGGGATGCACCAGCCCCATCTCGTAGAAATTGGAATTCCGCATGGCCGCCATGCAGTGACGCTGGGCCGGACCGGCGATGTGGAGTTCCACATCCATGCCGTAGCCCTCTGCCGCATGGGCGATCTTCATCACGCCGGTAATCCCGCCGTCATATTCCGGATCGGCCCGCCAGAAGTCGGTAGCATTGGCCGCGGCTATATCCGCATGGGCTTCCACCAGATGGACATGTTCCCCCTGCAGCAGGGGTGTCTTCAGCATAGAGCGCAATTGCCGATGGGCATAGAGTGACACACCGCCATCCCGCATCGGGTCTTCATACCAATAAAAGCCCTCTTCATCGCAGGCCCGGCCTACACTGAGGGCATCCGCGAACGTATCGTAAACGCAGCAGGGATCCAGCATCAGGGCCATGCGGCCCCCCACACGACGCCCCACGGCCTTCACGGTTTCGATCTCACGGGGAATGGACACATCCGCCCAGGAGTGGATCTTGAATCCGCGGTACCCCATTTCCAGGCACTGTTCGGCGAAATCGGCATAGGCTTCCGGACAGTTGAGGCCGCCCGGCGTGCGGTCGGCATGATAGGTGCTGGCATAACAGGGGAGGGACTGGCGATAGCCGCCCAGCAGTTGATAGATGGGCGCTTCATGGAACTTGCCTGCGAAGTCCCACAGAGCAATATCGATCGGGCCCATGCCCATGCGATCATTCTTCCGCAGAATGGCTTTGGCCTGGTTGTAGAAACGCTCCCTCTCCAGGGCTGACTTGCCAATCAGGTAGGGGGCAAACATCAGGATCTGTTCATAGGTGGCGGGAGCAATGCTCATGTACTCCCCGACAATGCCGGCATCCGTGATAAATGCGAATGCCCAGAACGGATCGGGACCCCACGCTGCCGGGCTCATAGAAGGGACCCATGGCAAAACCAAGGTCCCTGCCAATATTGGGAAACGGGATCCGATAGCGGGATAACTGTATCTTCTGAATGATGGGAAAAGGTTTCAAAACCCAACTCCTTCCTGTAGGGCAACAGACACCATGGCAAGCGCAAGAGTGGAATTCCTGATCTGAAGGGCAGACCAACCGGCCCATGTTGGCTGCAACGCAGAGGCTGACGGCTTCGGACGCAGGAGGGCATGTACAGCAAGTCAGGCCCATGCGGATTCGGGACAGTATGACAGTGGAAGGCGCCAAATGCAATCGCCGTTTCCGGCCTGCCTGCATGGTCAGATTCCGGCCAATGTCCGCTTCCTGGCATCTTGCGCCTGTGGACAGACATGCCGCCGGTTGGTGATCTGTCCCTGCCACGCTGACCAACCGGAGTCCAGGCCCGCAGGGCTCGTTACCGGTCTTTGGCGCAATAATGCGAGTTCGTGACAGGCCTGGCCCGGTCGGCGAATCCGGAACTCCAATCCCGATCAGAGCCAGCGGAATAGGCCCGCTGGCTCTTCACAGCGAATGCAAGTGCTGGTCTGCGGACTTGTCAAGGGCAGGCATGGACAGCACACAAGCGGCAAAGGGATGTTGCGTTCTGCATGCAGATGGTGGTGGTATACCTGTAGCCCAAGCTGCCCGGAAAGCTTCACGACGCCCCGACAACCAAATCAGGAAGTGCCGTCACAACACCGCTACTCTATAACAGCTGGCGTGGGGGAGGGGAGGACGGATAACAGTATCCCCTGTCACCCCACTCGACCCGGCCTGCCGGATGCAGGGCAGGGCTCCTCTGGGCTGCACCGCATCCCCATGGCAGATACGTTACCATGATGAACAGGACCAGAAAATCTGGGGGTAACAGCACCGCCGCACGCCGACCCAGCGGGAAATGGCAAGAGGCCATTTCCTCAGATCCATGGCAAGCCGTGGGGGACGGTTCCTGTCAGCGTCTCAGAGCCTGGGCTTTCGTCAATTCGGGACGTGGGGCCTTCACTTGTATCCCCCGTCGCCGATGGAGTAGCCGCCAGAACCAGGAAATCACGCCCTGCGGCCATAACAACATTGCTGGATTGGAGGGAAGTGGCAACTATAGGCCTGCAATCTGCATAGCTGCCAATTCCCTCTGCCTAATGTACTGACCCGCAGCCCCAGGGGGTCAGCGGGCAGTTCACATGCCCATGGCGGCTGCGTCCGGAAGCGTCTCCAGCGGACCACAGGGATTATGGAGATCCGTAACCTTCAGCCAGCGCCGGCCGCCCCGAAAATAGATCTCGTACCAGAGCTCATCTTCCGCCACGCGTTGGCCGAATGCTCTGTATTTCCCTCTAAGGAAATGATGGTCCGATGTTTCGCTGGGGGACATATAGGCGAAGATGTAGCCACTCGTCGTGACATACTCACAGGCTCCCTCCACGACGGGCAGTGTCGTGAGCTGTTCATCCGTGACCGAAGTCAGTTCCCCGGAAATCCAGCGCCGATCCGGGCCGCCACCGGGATAGGAGATCTGTAGCCAGGTCCCGTCTGCATTGCGCCCGTGGGCTGTCAGTGCGTCTCCGCGCTTCAACTTGACCTTGATAGCGTGGTCCAGGCTAGGTCCATTGCGCACATTCACTTTCCATCCTGTGACGGTCAACCCCATGGCGGACATCGAGTCCATGCTGTCTGCTTCCATGCCATCGGCCTCAGCCGCCCAGGCCGTGGCAGTTGTGCCGCCAAGAAGCGTCAGGGCCAACAACGCGGTGATGATCGGGATCAGCATGCGGGTACGCGCCTGCGTCAAGTTCCAATGTGACATACGTTCTCCTCTCCTCGTTCCATAATGAATTCACACGAACTGGTACATGCCCCAACGGGCAAGAGTTCCTTTTTTGAGACGGTAGCCCACAATGTAACAATCGGTCACAGTCTCCCTGGTGGCTACCAAGCCATATTTCTATCCTATCACATACGTTAAGGATGTGATTTGGATCGGGGCAAACCCTGTGCACCGCGAAGGTCTGCGCTGGCATGGACTCCGGCGCAAGACCGCAACCCTGTCCCTGCCCGCTATCCCTGCGCCATCCGCCGGTGACGACACGTCCCGTTTACCCGACTGTCCTGCCCAATGCTGGCAAAGCGGCAACCGGCTTCCATGCCGCTTTCTCTCCATGCATCAGGGTGGAGCCACTTCGCGATCATGATGCCCGGCCCGCCATGTGGTGACTTCATGGTATAGGGATGGCGGGGCATGCCATGGGGGGATTCCTGGCCGTCTGATTCACATTTCTTCCTGCAGCCAGTCCGTCATGCCCTGCTCGACCAGGCGCTTTCGCATGTCCGCTTCCAGACGACCTGGCACACTGACCGAGTTATAGGCGGCAGCCCCCCGATCCGCAACCAGGTTGTGTCCGGAAACAGCCACGGAATCATCGGACGCGAGGAACAGCATGGCACCGGCCACCATTTCTGCCGTAGGCGGATTCCCCATCGGATACACGATCTGCTGCCTTCGTACTTCAGCGGGATGGTTTGCCAGCATTTCCCGCTTCTTTTCTGTAATCATGCGTTGCGGGGTAAGCGTATTGGCCCGGATCCCATAGGGACCATAGGTGACCGCCAGATTCTGGGTGAAGTTGATCATGGCCGCCTTGGCGGGACCATACGATGAAATGCTGGGACTCCCGAAGAGCGCGGTGCCGGATGAGACGTTGATGATGCTGCCACCGCCCTGCTTCAGCATGATGGGAACCACCGCCTGGCAAAACAGGAGAGGCGCTGTCATGTGACAGAATATGCCGTCGTCCCAGTCCTGCAGGGTGACATCCTCCAGCAGTCCGCCGGGATTGTCGATGATGGCATTGTTGACCAGAACATCAATGCGCCCATACCGTTCCATGGCGAATTCCACCAGAGCGGTAATGTCCTCGCTCTTCATGACATCACACACTTGGTAGGCGATTTCGCCGTCCAGATCGGAAGCTGCCTGGAGTACCTTGTGGGCGTTCTCCGGTGTTCTGCCCCGATCACAGATAACCACCGATGCGCCTTCGCTGGCGTACAGCAGGGCGGTGGCTTTGCCTAGCCCCAGGGTCGCTCCCGTGATGAGGGTTACTTTGTTGGCGAGTCGCATACCCATGAATGTTTCCCTTTGTCTGGATGGATGTGAGGTGAGTGGTTGCTGTTGTCCTGACCGTACATCTGCTACCGCCTGGACGAGTCGCTGCTCCTGATTGCATACCGGTGTGCCTTGTCAGAGGGCATGCCTCGCACCATGTGTTTCGGGACGATGGCGATCATGGGCATGGTGGCAGATGCCGCAACTGCCATCAGCACCCCGGACACCACAGCGCCTGCCGCCACCTGGTAGCGCAGAAAGACAAGCCCGCTGGTCACGGAGCCATTGTTCTCCTTGCGCAAACAGATGACATGCGGAAAGCAGCCCCCAAGGAGGACGTTCTGGACATCCTGAGTGGATATGAATCTGCCCCTCCTTACAGCAAAGCGTGCAATTTGCCTAGCGGATTACAGGCCGTTTGCCAAAGCCCAATCTGATTTGAGGCCCCTGACGGTCTGCGTAGGGTCAGGCATCTTGGGCAATCTCTATAGGGAGAGACCGCGCGAATGGCAGTTTTCCAGGACCAGACCAAGTATACGCAGGCACATAACCGTATCGCAATCCTGTCTTCCATGGCATTGTGCATCATCCATAGCCGGTCAACTGCCTGGGCGGTCGTTGCCCGCCGTACCTGTGCTACCATAGGAAAATCAGGATCAACAGGGACTGTCTGACCGGTTATGCCTCAAGGGATGGAACTGCCCAATCTTCCGGAACTGCATACCGCTCGTGCCGAATTCACCGAAATTCGGCAGTGGGACTGGTTTTATGTCGACAAGACAGCCTTTCTGCACACCTTGCTGCCGCTTCCCGCCTTCCGTGGCAACCCGGAAACTCCGGGAGACTATCATCTGCTGACCCGGCCGCGGCGATTCGGCAAGACCCTGCTGGTCTCCACGCTGGAGGCCTGGTTTCAGGGGCGTCCCGCGGTGGTACGGGGCAGCGTGGACTTGACCACGGGAAAGCCAGCGGCGCGGCCTGCCCTGGCCGCCGCGGACCTGTTCCGGGGATTGGCCATCCAGCAATGGCGGGAGCCCAGCCCCTTTCGTCCCGTCATCCGCCTGAATATGGCCCGCCGGAAGGGTCCTACCGTTGGGAAGTTACAGACGACTCTGCGGGGCCTCCTATCGGATACGCTTACCACATGGTACCAGCGGGGAGTGGATGTGCCCTATGCCGAGCAGGTCCGGAATGGTCGTATCGTACTCCCTACAGATGGCGCCGACATATCTGACTGTCTGTACCAGTTGATTGGATGTCTGCACGGAACCTACGGAACCCGCCCCGTCGTGCTGGTAGACGAGTACGACGCGCCCCTCACCCAGCTACTGGGGAGGCCGGCGACGGAGACCGACCCTATTCTGGCAGAGATGCGTCGGTTCTATCAGACTTTCAAGGACGCCGAGGCCGATCTCCACTATGTATTCCTGACTGGCATCGCCCGCTTCGGGCATACCAACCTCTTCTCGGCCCTTAACAACCTCTCCGACATCTCCTGGGAGCGACGCTACGCCACCCTCTGCGGCTTCACCCAATCTGAGGTGCAGCGGGATCTTGCTCCCCATCTTGCCCGCCTGCAGGAGGCCTGGCCGGAAGACCGCAATGTCGGCTTCCTGCTCTACCAGCAATACAACGGATATCGCTTCAGTCTGCAGGACGACACTCCCACCGTCTGCAACCCCTTCACCCTCACCCGTTGCCTCCAGACACTGCTGGACAACCCCGATTTATGTCCCTCCACCCCCGCCGAATGGCCCCGCCCCTGGGCCGCCTCCGGCACCCCCCAGTCCCTCCTGCAGGCCCTGCGCTACCAGCGCCCCGCCATAGGCGAGGTGCTGTCCCGGACCGCCATGGCAGATTGGGTCTGGCAACCTCTCTACCGCCTGGAACGTCCGGACATTGACCTCCTGATGCTGCAGACCGGCTACTGCACCTTGCACCAGGTGGAGGGAGGCTTCCGCCTGGAGTTCCCCAATACCGAAGTGCGTACGGACTTCGCCGAAGGGATCTTGCGGGAAAGCTCCCAGGAATACCGGTCCCCTCTACGGCGGGCACTCTACCAGGCCCTGCAAGAGGGTGATCTGGCGGCCTTTGCCTTTCATCTCACTACCTACCTGTCCGGCATGCCCTATGAATACATGCAGGTCGAGCATGCCTATACTCTGGTCGTCAAGGCCTTCTGCGACCTGATAAACGTGGAGTGTCAGGCAGAACTCCACAACTGGGTCGGCCGCTCGGACCTGGTGATCCTCTTGCCTGACAAGGGCTATGTCATGGAACTCAAGTACAACGGGGATCTGCAATCTGCAGAAATCCAGATCCTCAGCCGTCACTACGGGCGGCAGTTGGCTTCCCGAGGCCTTGACCTGTACGCCGTCCACCTGAACATCACGCGCGACCCGGACAGTCCTGCTCCCCCGCAACTGGAATGCTCCTACTATCCCCTGGACTGGGGACGATAACCCTGGTTGGATGGCGGATGACAGATCGTCCGGCAACGGAAGCTGGACACTGTGGTACTATGGGGACCGATGCGTTGCAAGACACAGGAAATGGCATGCCGGAAGTCCCGCACCACCCTGTGAAACTGCCGGAACTGCATACCAGCCGCGCCGAATTTGTGGACATCCGGCAGACGGGCGGAGTCTATATCGACAAGACGGCCCATCTGCATTCCCTGCTTCCCCAGGACAATGAAGAGGGTGCCTACCACTTGCTGACCCGTCCACGGCGGTTCGGCAAGACTCTGCTGGTGTCAACGCTGGAGGCCTGGTTCCAAGGGCGTCCCGCCATAGTGCGGGGGGCCTTGAATCCTGCCACCGGTGAACCGACAGAATTGCCTGGGGTGGCAAAGGCGGATCTTTTCCAGGGTCTGTTCATCCAGCAGTGGCGGAAGTCCGGTCCCTTCCGTCCTGTCATCCGCCTGGACTTGTCGGCCGTCCAGGGGGATACCGTGGGAGAACTGCGGCATTCCCTGCGGCACCTGCTGGCAGAGACCCTGACCACCTGGTATCAGCGGGGCATGGATGTACCCTATGCCGAGACAGCCAGGAACCATGAAATCCAGTTGCCTGTTGATACAGATATCCCCAGTTGTCTTTACCGGCTGATCCGATATTTGCACCAGGCCAGCCAAGCGCGGCCGGTGGTGCTGGTGGATGAATACGATGCCCCCCTCTCCCGCCTGCTGGGACGTTCGACGGCCGCGACCGACCCCCTCCGGGATTTGATGCGCGAGTTCTACCGAACCCTCAAGCGCGCCGAGGCCCATCTCCACTATGTGTTCCTGACCGGCATCGCCCGCTTCGGACATACCCATCTGTTCTCGGCCCTCAACAATCTGACCGACATCTCCTGGGAGCGACGGTACGCGGCTATCTGCGGATTCACTGAGATTGAGGTGAGGCGGGACCTGGCCCCGCACCTGGATCGCCTGCAGAAGACGTGGCCCGGGAACCGTGATGTTGGCTCACTGCTGTACCAGCAATACAACGGGTACCGCTTTAGCTTGCAGGACGGCACGCCTACCGTGTGCAACCCCTATACCCTGACCCGGTGTTTGCAGTCGCTGCTGGACAATCCGGACCTGTTGCCTGCCACACCTGCCGAATGGCCTCGGCCCTGGGCAGCTTCTGGCACCCCCCAATTCCTGGTGGATATCCTGCGGCACCAGCGTCCATCCCCTGCGGTCCGCCTGCCCCGGAACCGCATGTACCACTATATCCAGCAACCCCTCTATCACCTGGAACACCCGGACTTGGATCTGCTGATGCTGCAAACCGGCTACTACACCCTGCATGGGACAGAGGAAGGTTTTCGCCTGGACTTCCCCAATGCCGAAGTGCAGTCTGATTTCGCGGAAAGCCTGCTCAACGACGTCTCTCACCGCCCCTGGAACCCCATCATGACGCAACTGCACCAGTCCCTGCAGGATGTTGACCTGGAGGCCTTCCGCTTTCACCTGACTACCTACTTGGCCGGCATGCCCTATGAATACATGCAGGTGGAATATGCCTACACCCTGGTGGTCAAGGCCTTCTGCGACCTGCTCAATCTGGAGTGCTGGGCAGAACTGCACAATTGGGTGGGCCGGTCAGACCTGGTAATCCTCTTGCCGGACAAGGGCTACGTCATGGAACTCAAGTACAACGGCCATCTGCAGTCTGCCGCCATCCAGACCATACGCAACCACTACGGACGGCAACTGGATTCCCGCGGTCTTGACCTTTACGCCGTCCAACTGAACATTACACGGGATCCGAAGAGCCCATTTCCTCCCTGTCTGGAATACGCTTGCCAGCCCCTGGACTGGACGATACCTCCCGGTGACGGCTGACAGCAGTGGGGCTACAGCAAGACTGTGGAGGAGTTCAACGCCACATTGGC
This sequence comes from Caldilineaceae bacterium, assembly GCA_963664185.2. Classification (GTDB taxonomy): domain Bacteria; phylum Chloroflexota; class Anaerolineae; order Caldilineales; family Caldilineaceae; genus Bin34. The sequence goes on from CAXXOQ010000126.1 coordinate 34,518, forward strand.
TTGAACTGTATTCCCGTGTACTGCCTGTAACATCGTGAATGATGGGCCCTGTCTGGGATGCGGGCAGGCCAGCCGAAACGGGAATGTCCTGACAGCTCACCAGTCCCAGCAACCATGGGAGCCTGGTTGCGACCCTGCCCCTTGCGGCGTACCGATACATGAGCAATTTGGTTGTCCGGAGCCAGATACAGGGTAAAATACACCCCCAATCGCTATGGGGCTACAATTCGTCGTTTTGCCATACCCATTGGATGTTATGCAGACCAGCGACACGCATCCCTGGTTCTGAATGGGCGAACCGCAGCCAAATTGGGAAAGTCACTCCATGAAAATCTCGAAACTTGAAACCATTTGTCTGTCGCGTATGCATGCCCCCCACGAGCAGTGGATAACGGCCCAGTACCGGACAGTCAAGGCGGACTGCACCATTGTGGTGGTACACACGGACGAAGGTGCCGTCGGGATCGGAGAAGCCTCCTCCTATGGCTGGCCCCACAAGATCCGGGCCCGGGTCGAATTTCTGGCCCCTGCACTGGTAGGCTGTGACGCGGAGGATCCTGCCGTGGCCCCCAGTCCAGGCGGCCTGGATCGGGCCTACGACGCCGCTGTCGCCGGCATTGATTGTGCCCTGTGGGATTTGCGGGGTCAGGCGGCGGGCCAAAGCGTGAACGAACTGATCACCGGTCAAAGGACCGACAAGGTGCGACTGTATGCCTCCAGTGGATGCCGGTACGATTGGCGCCATGATCCCGCGCAGCTGTTTCGGGAAGCAGAAGAGTATATGGAACGCGGGTTTACGGCCATGAAATTCCGCATTGGCACGGAGTGGTCCTGGGATCAGGTGGACGTACGCCGGTTTCTGGAGCACGTGCGGGAGCTGCACCGGGTCGTAGACGGGCGCATGGATCTGGCTTTGGATGGCAACTGTCGCCTGACCGAAGAGGAGGCACTGCCTATAGCCCAGGAGCTGGATCGCCTGGGATTCGCCTGGTTCGAGGAACCCATCCCCTGGACGGATATTGACGCTTACGCCCGTTTGGCCAAGTCCGTTGCCATGCCCATCACCGGCGGCGAGTCGTTTGCCTCGCTGGCCCAGTTCCAACCCTACCTGGATGCAGGCGCCTATGATGTCGTACAGCCCGACGCCGGCGTAAGCGGAATTACCGAAATGCTGAAGATTGGCAAGGTGGCGGCAGAACGGGGAGTCAAGCTGTACCCCCACAGTTGGCACAACGGTCTTATGGGTATCGCCAACGGCCATGTGGTAACATCCCTGGCCAACAGTGACATCCTGGAACTGTGTATGATCCAGGGACCATTGCAATGGGCTTTCATGGCCGATCCCCCCAGAATCCACGACGGTCACCTGTATTTCCCGGATGCACCCGGCTTGGGGATCACCCTGCGTCCGGATGCCGCAGAGCGCTATCCCCATATTGAAGGGCACTATGCCATCACGGTAGAACGCGCGTAGCTGCCTGCGGCCACCGTGACCATTTCCAGAAACGAGGTTATCCCCTGTGTCCCGCCCCCCAACTGATCTGTCCCAAGTCGTATTGCCGCCGCCTGCTGCAGTGGAACTGCCTATCGATGGTGGTCCTTTCGAACGCCCTCAGGACGCGCAGATCCAGGAATTGCACAAGGTTAGCAGTGCCACCGCCAGTGCCATGATGCACAAGCTGGGCATGCGCAATTGCTTCATACAAGGACCCTTGCCGCGCAAGCCGGGCAGCAAAGTGGTGGGTCCCGCTATCACCCTGGCTTTCATGCCCCAGCGCGAAGACATCGCCTCCGGTTTGGGCCAGGAACAAACAGAGAAGCGGAGTGCTCTCTGGTCCGTCTTCGAGTCCACCCAGCCCGGCGACGTGCTGTGCATTCAGGCCTATGGCGATCCCTACACCGGCTGTGTAGGCGAAATGCTCACCACTTTCTTCAAGGGTCGTGGGGGTGCCGGCATGGTGGTGGACGGGTGTGTGCGGGATTGGACCGAGATCCAGAAAATCGACATCCCCCTGTGGACGCGCGGCTTCACCCCGAATTACGCCTCGCAGTCACGTCTGTTTCCCTGGGCCTTCAATGTTCCCATTGCCTGCAGCCAGGTCACGGTCTTGCCCGGGGATGTTATCATCGCCGATGATGATGGCGCTGTTATGATCCCCCAACAGATGATTCCGCTGGTACTTTCCCATACCCTGGAACATGAAGAGTGGGAGGTCTTCAGCCGGATGAAACTCCAGCAGGGCGGCGATCTGCGGAAGTACTATCCCCTGTCGGATGAGGGTTGGGCCGAATATGAGGCATGGCAGCAACAGCAGGCCAAGCCAAGCTGATCTGTTTTCCGGGACGACAGGGACCCTACGGCCCGGCACCTTCACGCACATTTCACAACCAAAGGACGATTGCATGTCACTGGAAGGCCAAGTTGCACTGGTTACGGGAGCGGGATCCGGCATTGGCAAGGGCGCTGCGTTGAAACTGGCGCAGGAAGGCGCCCGGATTGGCGTACTGAGTCGCACCAGTACCCAGATTTCTGAGGTAGCCGCTGCGATCCGGGAGGCGGGCGGTGAGGCCCTGGCGCTGACCGCCGATGTTTCGGATCCGGAAGCACTGCAGCAGGCCATTGCCCAATTGGGGGAAGCGTATGGCCGCATTGACATTGTGGTCGCCAATGCCGGCGTGAACGGCAAGTGGGCCCCCATCGAGGAACTTACGCTTGAGGACTGGGACTACACCATGGACATCAACCTCAAGGGCACGTTCATGACCATCAAGTACACGCTGCCCTGGCTCCGGCAACAGGGTGGTGCCATCGCTGTGGTGTCCTCCGTCAACGGCACGCGGATGTTCAGCAATACGGGGGCCGTGGCCTATTCCTGTTCCAAGGGCGGGCAACTCATCATGACCAAAATGCTGGCGCCGGAACTGGCCAGGCACAAGGTGCGTATCAATGTCATTTGTCCCGGGTCCATCACAACGGAGATTGGCGAGAACACGGAACTGCGCAATCAGGATATCCTGTGGCGCACCGCCTTCAAGGGCGGCAATATCCCGCTGACCACCAACGTGCCAGGGACAATTGAGCAATGTGGGGATCTGATACATTTCCTGGTCTCAGATGCCTCATCCCACATTACAGGGACAGAATTGTGGATTGATGGCGGGCAGTCGCTGATCACCGGATGACCCACGAATTGGACCGTAGATGGATTCTTGAGGAACTCATGTACTTGGCTACCAAGGGATCTTCCGGGTGACGGGTAACGCCACTGTGCCATAAGCGGCATCCTCAACCGTAATCCGTATGGTTATTCTTGCGGCAGATTTGACGGCACCACTTCCATCCAACCCATCATTCCCAAACGATAGGCAGCTCTACAGCCATCCGGCCCCACATTGTTTTTGCGGGCACCGTCAAAAACAAACCGCCGTATGAATCGCACGTCATACGGCTACGGACGAGCTTTCGACGAGTCGGCCCTGCTGGGTTGTCATCACAGAATGCCTCGTGACCATGTCGGCGTTGAGTCGGTATCCCAACCCGGGGCGGTCCACAAGGAACAGCTTCCCGGCCCTTACATCCCTCCGGTGGATCCAGCAGTTCAGCACGCCAGGCAGCTTCCCCCCAGGCATACTCCAATATCCGGAATCCGGCTACACACGCGGGCGACATGCCCGCTGGCAACGGTCGCCAGGGGACCGGAAGGGTTGTGTGGCGCAAACCCCACATGGCAAGCCGTGGCCATTTCGCCAATGGCCAGTGTCTCCTGCAGTCCTCCCGCATGTTTGATATCCGGCATAACCACATCCGCTGCTTCAGCAGCCATGACACGATGAAACGCTTCCGCACCGAACAGACTCTCCGCCGTGGCCAGGGGTTGCTGGATCCTTGACCGAATCGCAGCCAGCCCGGCCATATCCTGCACGCCCACGGGCTCCTCAAACCAGAACAGATCAAGTTCCTCCAGGGCACGGGCCACGGTCAGGGCTTCCTTCACATCAAAGCGGGAATGACAGTCAACCGCAACTTCCACATTCTGCCCTACCGCTTCCCGCACCGCCCGCACACGCGCAAACACCCGGCCGCCAAGCCGCACGCTGTCCCGCGCGGCTTCGTGTGGGCACCGACACTTCATCGAACGGAGCCAGCTTGATCGCCGTGAATCCTTCTTCCACCGCGGCGGCGGCCGCCCGCGCAAACGAGGCAGGCGTCCGCTCCACCACATGCCGGTTGATGTTGGCGTACAGCCGCAGGCTGTCGTGAACCGCTCCGCCCAGCAATGCATACAGAGGAACGCCAAGCGCCTGCCCGCGGATATCCTGACAAGCCTGTTCCCACAGCACTCCAGGCCGTAGCCCCTATACGGCCCGCACGTTGGCTCTTCATGCGTTGCCCGCAAGGACGAAATGCTGGTGGGATCGGTCCCCACCAGCAATCTCCTCAATCGTGGCTACAAACCGGTACAGCAGGGCATCGTTGCTGCTATGGCTCGCCTCGCCCAGACCTGTCAGGCCCTCGTCGGTTTCTACCTGCAGAAATATCCAGTCACCTCTGTGGTTAACCCGAACGCCTATGGGCAAGATCCGCGTAATCTTCATGGCTGGTTATTGCCTGAATTTGAGAGCACGTCCGGGATAGGCACCTGCAGCACGTTCTACAAGCGACCTGTCGGCAATGACAGGCTTGCCATTGACCCACATATGGTCAACGCCGACCGCCATGACGGCCGGTTCCGCAAAACTGTTGCGCTCGTGGAATGCGGCCGGATCGATTACCACCACATCCGCAAACTGGCCTTCTGTCAGCTGACCCCGGTCCCGGAGGCCAAACCGCTGCGCTGTCCTTCCGGTCATGGCGTGGACGGCATCCGGCAATGACCATACGCCGTTCTGCACATACGTGTTGAGAAGCCGGGGGGTACTCCCAAACTGCCGTGGATGCACATGGGCATCGGGATGATAGATGCCATCCGTACCCAGCACGAAACAGGGATGGCGAATGAACTCCTCGACCAGTTTGTCATCCCCGCGGTGAAACACCAGCAGCACGGCCAGTTTCTCCTCGATCAGGAAATCGCACAGGGCGGCGCCGGGCGACTTTGGGCTGGCATCCACATAGCTTTGCAGGGTTTCGCCTTGCCACCTGGAATTGGCCTTGCTCGGTACCCAGGCAATGGTGGTATGGGCCAGATCGATGGTAGTGCCAACCGCATACTCCACACTGCTGCGCAACCGCGGATCACTTAATGCGTGCAGCGCAGGCAGCGGTCCGCCGTGGAACGCTTCCAGCGGCATCAGGTAGTTGAGCATGGTGGAACCAGGCAGATAGGGATACACATCAAAAGAGAAGTCAACCTCGTGGACCGCCTCCTGGTCAATGTAGGCAAGGATCGCATCCCTTTCCTCTTCGTCGTTGCCCTTGAGGTGGGAAATATGTACCTTGGCCCCGGATTCACGGCCGATGCGCACCGCTTCCCGGACGCCCTCCAGAGTCCCTTTCTTGTAGCGTACATGGGTCGCATACAGGCCACCCCAGGCTTTCAGCACGGCGCAGGCCTCGATCAGTTCCCGGGTGGAAGCAAAGCACTGGGCAATGTAATCCAGGCCGGAAGACAAGCCGCAGGCCCCCTGTTCCATGCCCCGCTGGATGCGACTCTGGATTTCCTGGATCTGGTAGTCATCCAGCGGCCTGCCACTCCAGCCACACGCGAGAACCCGTACATTGGCATAGGGAATCTGGGTCAACACGTTCTGGGCGTTGCAACCGTCAAGCAGGGCCAGGTAATCGGACAGGGATTCCCAGCCCGTATAATCCTCCTGCTGCAGGGCATTCAGGCCCTGCAGGTAATAAATCCATTCGTGGGCATTGTCAACCGCAACCGGGGCATAGGAAATGCCATCCGACATGATGACTTCGGTGCTGAATCCCTGGCGCAGCTTGCTTTCGATCAGGGGCGTCTTCAGCAACCAGCCGTCCATATGGGTATGCACGTCAATGAAACCGGGGGTCACCCACTTGCCCCGGGCATCGATCACCTGTTGGCCATCCGCGGCCGCAACTTCTCCGATTTGGGCGATACGGTCATCCTGTATCGCCAGATCGGCCTGAAATACAGGATGGCCTGTGCCATCCACCAGCGTACCACCCTGAATCACAACGTCGTACATTGCCTCAACTCCTCGATAGATGACGGGCCACGGTGCCCATGGGAACGGGGCGATGTGGCGTTGACGGGTAGCCTAATGGGAAAACGTCAGGACACCGCGGGCCACGTCGCCTGCCACCATGTCATCAAAGGCGATTTGCACGTCCTGCAGGGGATACGTCCTGGAAACCAGCGAGTCCAGATCCAGCCGCCCCGCTTCCTGCATCTGCAGTACCCGGGGAATATCTCGATAGGGCGCACTGGAACCAACAAAGGATCCCAGCAGGCGCTTGTTGTTGGCCACCAGCTGTGCCGGCGAAATGGCAATATCCTCCTGGAATGCATGCATGCCCACAATGACGGCGGTCCCTCCCGGCCTGACCGCCTGCAGCGCGGTATTCATGGTGGCAGCGCCCACGGTATCAATGATGTATTCGGGCCCACCCTGCGTCAGTTCCCTCAAACCTTCCACGACATCCGTTGTGGAGGAATTCAGGGTGAGATCTGCCCCCAGACGGCGGGCGAATTCCAATTTGGAGGCTTCCAGATCCACCCCGATGACAGGACTGCATCCCGCAACCTTGGCCCCCATGATGGCACTGAGCCCTACACCTCCGCATCCAATCACGGCCAGCGGACGGCCGGGCTGGGCCGCCGCCGTGTTCCATACCGCCCCCATGCCGGTGATGACCGCGCAGCCGACAATGGCACAGGAGGTCATGGGCAATGACTCAGGGCAGGGAATGACACTCTTGGCATGGGTGACCATGTACTCGGACATGGTGGCCACCCCCAGATGGTGCTTCAGCCGGTTGCCGTCTTGTGACGTGATGCGGGACTCGCGGTTGGGCAACACGCCCTTCAGTATCGTGGAGGGGAAGGTGTCGCAGAGATTGGGCCTGCCCTCCAGGCAGGAAGGGCAGAGATTGCAGGCGGGCAACCAGTTGTATACCACATGATCCCCGGGGTTCACGTTGCTCACATTGGCCCCGGTTTCCACGACAATGCCGGCACCTTCGTGCCCCAGTACCAGCGGCGGCCGGACACGCAAGTGTCCCTTCAGGGTATGCAGATCGGAATGGCATACCCCTGCGGCATGGTTCTGCACCAGTACCTCGTCCTCGCCGGGCGGTGCCAGCGTTATGGTCTCGACTGCCAGCGAATCGACCTGGGGAACTACAACCGCCTTGACCTGCATGCCCTATCTCCCATGTTCTGTGCCTGTCCCCACCGGACAGCCCAGCTCCGGTCCGTCCGGTTCCATCCTGCAAGTATACGGGGCGCGCCGCGCTATTTGTCTGACACCACAATGCCGGTCAGCAGGAATTTCTGGCCAACGAAGAACAGAATTACCGGGGGCAGGGCGGCACCGATGGATACGGACATGATCAGGTGCCAGGGACTGGAACCGTAGGTGGAGCGGAAGGTAGCGAGCCCCAGTGGTATTGTGTACTTGTCGTTGTCGTGCAGAAAGATCAGCGGCTGCAACAGCTCCTGCCACGAGTTCTGGAAAATCAGGATGGCTGACGCCGCTATGACCGGCATGGAAAGGGGCAGCATCATGCGCCAGTAGATGCCCAGATAGCTGCAGCCGTCCAGGCGTGCGGCTTCCGACAGATCATCGGGTATGGACCGGAAGAACTGCCGGAACAGAAAGATGAAGAAGGCGCCGCCATCGAAATGGGGAATGATCAGGGGCAAGTACGTGTCGATCCAGCCCAGACGCTGAAAAATGATGTACTGGGGGATCATGGTTACCGTGTAAGGCAGCATCAGCGTCGACAACACCAGCACAAACAGGATATTCTTGCCGGGCGCCTGCATGCGGGCAAAGGCATATCCGGCCAGGGATGCGGCCAGGACCTGCCCAAACACCCGAATCGCGGCAATCTGCGTGGAATTCAGAAAGTAGCGGCCAAACGGGAGAAAGGCGAACCCTTCATAGAAATTGGAAAAAATCCATGGATCGGGCCAGAGTTCCGGCGGAAACCGCATGATCTGTTCCAGGCGCGAAAATGCCGCCGAGAACATCCAGACGGTAGGCATCAAAACCCACAGGAGGCCAGGCAAAAGCAGCAACAGGGCAATGCCCTTGTAGAGCCGGGTCCGGGCCCGGCGGCCCATGCGCCGCGGGGCGGGAGCTTGTGCCGTAACAGCCACCGTCAGACACCCCCGGTATAGTGCACCCAGCGTCCCGAGGTACGCAGCGCAATCACAGTCATGAGCAGGATCAGGACAAACAGGATCCAGGCCTGCGCCGAGGCGAGGCCCAGCTTGAAGAAGCTGAACGCATTCTCATACACATACAGGTTGTAGAAGTAGGACCCGTAGTTGGGGCCCCCCTGTGTCAGGACGTAGATCCGCGTAAAGACCTGCAGGGACAGGATCATGGCGATCATCAGGTTGTACAGGATCACGGGACTAATCATGGGAATGGTCACGTGCCAGAAGCGGCCCCAGATACTGGCACCGTCCAGTTCGGCGGCTTCATACAGTTCGCCCGGCACATTTTGCAAGGCCGCCAGGAAAATGATGACACCGCCGCCCAGACCCCACAGGCCGGAAATGATGACAGCGGACATGACCCAGCGTTCGCTGCCCAGCCAGTTGGGTCCGCGAATCCCGGCTATTTTGAAGAGGAAAAAGTTGATGAGCCCGAAATCCACGTTGAACAGCCAGATCCAGACCAGCCCTGTAACCACGGTCGGCAGGATGGAGGGCAGGTAGTATACGGTCCGGATGGTGCTCATGGAGGGCACCCGCACATTCAGCAGCAGGGCCAGGATCAGGGAAAAGGCCAACTGCAGCGGCACGAACACTACGGTGTACGTCAGGGTTACCCGCAGGGACTTCCAGAAGATCTGGTCGTCCAGCAGGAATTTGAAATTGCGCAGCCCCACGAAATCCGGGGGCTGTATGGCATTGTATTTGGTAAAGCCGAGGACCAGGGAAGCTATGATCGGAATGGCGGTGAAAGCCAGGAATCCCAGGATCCATGGCAACAGAAACGCGTAGAAATTCAGCGCTTCGCGCCAGCGGAGAGACAGGCCGCGACTTGCCCCTCCGCCGGCACCTGAAGGTATCGTTGTCTGCATGGTCAGTCAGCGACCGGATGCACCATCAGGCCTTGGATTCGATGACACTCTCAAACTGGGCCTGCACGTTTTGCAATCCTTCGGCCACGCTCACTTCGGCGTTCCAGATGGGAGCGATGGTCTGGTTGAAGGTGCGGTTCCATTCCGGATAACTGTCCAGCGTCTTGCCGGGTGTGACATACCCGTAATTGAAGGCATCCAGCAGGGCCGTTTCCGCATCTTCGCGACTGAGGGCGAAGTTCGGAATGTTCATCAGGCTGTCGAAGTAGATGGGATAGTTGTTGCGGTTGGCGGGGAAGAAACCGGTGATCTTGGCATAGAGTTCCGCCCCCTTGTCGACCGCCAGGTACTTCAGGAACGTGAAGCCGGCCTCCTGTTCGGAAGCCCCCTTGCCCAGCATCCAGGAGTCATTGAACAACGGCGACGTATTGACTTCCGCCGGTCCATAGGGGAAGGCACCTACCCCCCAGCGCCAGGAAGGTTCGACGGCGGCGAAATTGGTCACGGACCAGGCCCCGTTGATGGCCATGCCGATCCGGCCACTCATCATCGGCCAGCCTACCAGCTGCTGGATGGCATCGGTGTCGGACGGACGCGGTGAAACCGGGGTGGACCCGTAGATGCTGTCGTACACCCAGCCAATGAAGGTATTCATGGTTTCCGCATCGTAGAAGGCCTCGGTCACGATCCCGTCCTTGTAGGCCTGGGTGTGTTCGGGACCGCCCACATCATTGAAGGGATCCGCACCCCAGAGCCATGCGAAAACTCCCAGCTGTCCTGTGCCGAACATCATGCCGTACTGGGCCTTGGTGGGATCATCCATGTCCTTGGCCGCGGCTACCGCCGACTCCAGCATGGCATCGGTCGTCCAGGACGTATCGGCCCAGTCAATGGGAGGTACTCTGGCTCCCATTTCCTCCAGCAGATCCAGATTGTAATAGACAATCGTGGGGAGGTGGGCCAGGGGTAGCGCCCAGAGCTGTCCCTGCCGTGTGACGGCGTCCAGAGCAGCCTGCTCGATCACGGACAGATCCACATTGTTTTCCGAAACCAGTTCATCCAGGGCCACGATGGCATCGTTGGCGTAGAAGGTGGGGAAGCCCGCCGCGTAGTTGGCGGAGATTTCCGGCGGATCGCCGGCAGCATAGAGGGCCAGCAACTTGGCGTTGTAGTCGCCCCACGGTACCCCGATGGTTTCCACCGTGATGGAAGGATCGACCGTGGCGAAATCCGCAATCGCCTCGTCGGTCCACTCCTGAATCTTGATGCCGATGTCCGACCGAATCAGATAGGTGATCTCGGTCTGGGCCATGTCTCCGCCTGCATCAGGCATATCGACCGAAGGTTCCGCCGGAACACATGCGGCCAATGCAGCACCGGTAAGGACGAAGGTACTCGCCTTGAGGAAATGTCGTCGCGTTAACTTGGTCATGGTTCTGCTCCTGGTCAACATTGGATATGCACCAGATGGGTGGTGCATGGATGGAATATTTCGGGAACACTGAATGGTAACATGCACCAGCACACAACGCCCTAAACACAACAGCAGGAATAGGCGGCATGCGGATTTGCTCCGGTTTTCCGGGCCCTGCCATATGGGGGGATGCGAGATCCTTTGGCGGCCTCCCTATCCCTGTCTGTCCCAGAGCAGACATCTGCAGGATCACAGGACGGAGAAACCCCAGTTCTGGCAAGTTACTCTGCCTGAAACCCAGTCGGTAGTTCAGGGAACACGGAATGCCCTCTGCATGCATACCGATATCCTGTTGGCCGTCACCACCCGCGCTCCTGCTACCACCCGGTTCTCATGCCTGTACCCCAATCAAATTGGCTGTCATAACCCTCTGCCTTGCCCGTGATTGCCAGTCCCCAACATACAGTAAGATTGTTGGGGGAGGAAGTTGCTTATGTCCTTCTGCCTGCAAACGGCATGGTGTAGAGACGCACACAAGGATCAGGCCCCATGAGACTGCTGCACTACCTTGAAATCCAGAACTTCAAGCGTTTTGGTGATCGACAACGCATAGATCTTGATCATCCGGCTGTGCTCATCGGACCAAACAATTGCGGCAAGACAACAGCCATACAGGCGATTGCATTATGGTCCCAGGCGGTTAAAACATGGTTCGAACGGAAAGGCAGAACGCCCCCAAGGCAGCGAACTTCCACATCAATCAACCGCTTGAATATCGTCTCGGTACCTGTTCAGCGCACGCGGTATTTCTGGCACAACACGGCGGTGCGCATAGCCAATCGCCCCATCCCACTGCAGATCACACTGGGAGTCCTGTTTCAAGGCCAAGTGGAACCCGTCACCATGCAATTCCGCAATCAGGGGGATGATTTGGTCTACTGTACGCCCGACGAGCAGACTCGGAACAATCCGGATCTTATCCAGGCGGCGGCCCGCATCAACGTTGAACTGCTTTATCCCATGTCAGGTCTCGAAACGGAGGAACCCATTCTCCAGCCGGGACGCATTGACGTGCTTTTGGGTCAGGGTCAGACGGCCCAGGTCCTGCGCAACCTGTGTCTCATGGTACGGAATGACTCCCCGGAGAAATGGCAAGAGATCGTGAACCTCATGTTCCGACTGTTTGCCATCCGGTTGGGCAATCCCAGGGAAACCGTACGGGGCAGCATTGATCTTTTTTTTCAGCAGACTGGCGTCAAAGAACCCCTGGATGTAGCACTGGCCGGACGAGGGTTTCCAGCAAATGCTCCTGATCCTGGCGTACCTGTATTCCCATAATCGCAGCGTCCTGCTCATTGATGAGCCCGATGCCCATCCTGGAAATCCTGCGCCAAAGGCAGGTTGTACGTGTTGCTGCGGGACATCGCGGCCCGCAACCAATCCCAGGTGGTACTGGTCACCCACGCCGAGGCAATCCTGCCAGAAGCACTGGATCACAATCTCACACTGCTGTTAGCCGGACAGGCAGAGAATCTGGCATCCGGACCCATCCAGAATGCCCTCAAGTATTACGGCACAGAACACTATGTCCGCGCACGACAGCGTGGATATGTACTCTATGTGGAGGGAAGCACCGATCTTGCTATTTTGCAGGCGCTGGCCCAAAGGCTGGGACACACCGCAACAGACGTGTGGGACGAGCGCATCAACGTGTACTATGTGCAAAGCATCCACTCGCAGATTAATCTGGACACAGAATTGGAAAGAGTCGAGGAAGGATTTGGTCTCAGGCCCAAAGACCACTTCTTCACCTTGGCTTCCTTCCTGCCCCATCTCAAGGGGGCTGGCGATACTGGACAGTGACAGCCAGGTACGAACGGGTACAGGTGCGGGAAATCTCACCATCACCTATTGGAGCCGATATGAAGTGGAAAACTATTTCGTCACCCCCAAGGTGCTTGAAGCTTATGCCTCCAAGGAATACCAAGACCAAGACTGGCCGTTGTTCCAGTCATCCATCCCGCCAGTTTCTCGACACACTGATCCAGGAACGTATCTTTGTTCAGCCTGCTGACTTCGCCACCTGGAAAAGCCTGTCACCCAACTCCGCAGCAGCGCACCTCCTGTGGGAGAGGAGTACGGAAAGAATCAAACTGAGTGACTTCGCAGAGGAATTCTTCCGCCGCCTTGCGGATGCCACAGCTCCTCCTATGTTGCTCCGCAAGGGAGAGCTTCATCAGCTGGTGGCCTACGTGGATCCCCAAGACATTGCCCCTGAGGTTTCCGAGAAGCTTGGACTTGCTCCAGACTCTCTTTGCGTCAGACCGGCAAGAAGAATCCTGATGCAGGGAACCGCACACCACATTTATATGCTGCCGTCTCCTGAATCGGTGAACCCTCCATTTCCGCTGTGGCTTGCCGGGCGTTACCGGCCTGGGGAAGCAGGGAAAGCCAGACCCGATGCCGCAATCTGTTCCCTTTGATCGCACCCAAAGGAACAGCGGCTCCAGAATTCTGGAGCCGCTGTGAGGGAACTGCGCAGAATTGCGCTCGGTATTCGTTCTGGAAGGTCCGCCTCCATACCAGCCTTTGGCGGTGAAACCAGCCGGATCGGGGCATCTTCCGGTTGCCTGCCAGACTGCGTCCCAAGGGACAGAACCCATCTGTTTCTTGCCTGACGTCCCGGTAGTGAACCTGTTCTGAGAGTATTGCAACTTCACGTGCAAGACTGGTGAAAGGAAAGTTGCAATCCTGTACCAATGGCCCGCTGTTTGTGTCGCATGTGTATCAACGCATGGGTTTGGGGGAGGGAACCAGGCATTCCTACAGCAAGGGGCCCCGCCATGGCGGGGCCCCTTGCAGGAATTTCCTTCCTGTGTCTTGTTTGCCTGCGTCAAATCCCGCGCTCAAGCACCTGCGTAGGTAACGCTGCCAGTGCCCTTGCCCTTGGAGACGGGTGCCGGAACCGATCAGCATGTTCCCGATCTGGTTGCGCACGACAGCGATACGCTGTCCCATACTCACCCGACCGATTGCACGAAACCGATAAGCCTGTTCCGCCTGGCGGAGCTTTTCCTGGTAGATTTCACGTGCGACAAACACTTCCAACATGGTCATGATCGCCTCCAGCTGCGAAACTTCCTTGACCAACGGTAGGAGTGTCACACTTCAGGGTGCCAAACCTGTGACAGTCCCGTAGCAGTCCGGTACCAATCCTGGCTGTGGTGTCTTCAGGTTGCCATACGGGGAAAGTCTGGACACGGCAGAGCATCTCCATAGCATCCGCGTTGCATGTGGCCAGGCCGAACGGTCGGCACATGGCCTCTCCTGTGTCCATGGCCCAACCGGATTGTTGCCATTGGCTCCTGGCAGGTGTCCGTACTGCCGATCGTGTGGAGCACAGAGCACGCGTCATGTCACACGATAGAGTTGCCGGAAGGAATGGGAACGGCATGGAAGCGATACCCCACGCCCGGGATATTCTCAATGAAATGGGGTGAGTCAGGTTCGGGCTCAATCTTGCGGCGCAGGCGACTGACCAGGCCCCGGACCAGTTCACGGTCACCGCCATCCTGGTAGTCCCATACGCGATCCGCGATCGCTTCCGTCGGCACCACGGCTTCCTGGTTGGACATCAGCAAGTAGAGCAGGCGAAACTCCAGGTGAGTCAGTCGCACCGGTTCCCTGCCCTTGAGGGTGATCGTGCGATCTGACGTATCCAGCACGATGGCGTCCAATTCCATCTTGTTCAGGATAGTGGCAGGCACAGAGGAAGAGATGCGGGACAATACCTTGACGTAGTTGGACAACAGCCGGAGGGATACAGGCCGATCCAGCAGGAGATCCACTCCTTCCTCCAGGAGCAGGCACTCCTGTGTATCCGGCAACGGCTCGTTTACCACCAGAATCGGCGCCTGCGTCTGCTGGCGGATGAGATGCACATCTTCCAGGGAAATCCCTTCCCTGTTCCACCATGCCAGTACAATAATGTCAGCCGGATCTTCCTGCCACGTGTTTCATGCGGGCAGTGAAGTCCAGGACCGGCGTGGCGGCAAGACCAAATTCCTTCAGGGCAACGCTGATGATGCGGCCTTCCGCCGGAATCATCGGCAAACACTTCAACTCTCATTGCACTCGGGTTTGGAACCTCCTGTTCACAACACAATTCTGTCGATAAGTATAGAAAAAAATGCGATTGTACCAGATATCAGATCAATCCGGGTCAGGAAACCGAGGGAGGCAAGAGCACCATGGCACCAGAACGCATCATCATTGTGGGGGCCGGGGCATTCGGCATGTCCGCCGGCAAGGAACTGGCCCTGCGGGGGTCATGCGGTGACCCTCGTGGACCCGACAGGCCCTACGCCCCATTCCCCGGCTTCCTCGCGCGACATCAGCAAGGTGGTCCGGTCCGAATACAACGAAGATAGGGAATATACCGCGCTGGCCGCCGAAGCCATCAACCGCTGGCTGATCCTGAATGACGAATGGGATACGGTCTATCACAATGTGGGAGTCACGCTCCTGGCTCCCGCCATGACGCCTGACTCGTACGAAGGCCGCAGCTTGGCCACGGCGCAAGCCACAGGGAAATCGGTAGAGGTTCTGGATACCACGGCCATTCGGCAACGGTTTCCCCATGTTCCCGGCAGGCAAGCTTGACGCTGGCTTCTTCAATCCGCGCGGAGGCTTCGTCGAGGCCCTGCGGGTGTTGTGGCACCTGCGCGATGACCTGAACCGACTCAACGTACAGTGGCATCTGGGCCAGCCCGTAGCATCTCTCCTCATCGCCCCAGGGCGTGTGCCAGGGCGTTGTGCTGCAGGACGGCACCCGTCTGACCGCAGAACAAACGGTACTGGCTACCGGAGCCTGGACCGGACGCCTGGTGCCAGAACTCCAGGGTCTGGCCAAACCCACGGCACAGCCTGTCTTTCACCTGGAAGTGGAAGATCTGGCCCGATATTCTCCTCCGCGGTTCACGGTCATGATGGCCAATATGGAAAGGGACCGGACTCTACCTTTTGCCTGTACATCCGCGCGAACGGGTCGTCAAGATTGGCCTGCACACTTCGGGACGGGACATGGATCCCGTCCGGCATGATCGCATGGTAAGTACCCAGGAAGTACAGCTGTTGCGGACGTTCCTGCGCGAGTACATTCCCGAACTGGCGGATGCCCCTATTGTGGACAGCCGCATCTGTTTCTATCACGATACGCTGGACTACCATTTCTGGATCGATCGTCATCCCGAAATCCAGAACCTGACCATCGCCTGTGGCGGGAGTGGGTCATGGCTTCAAGTTCACGCCTGTCCTCGGAGAGATCATTGCCGCCAGGGTGGAAGACCACCTGCATCCCTATGGCCACAAGTTTTCGCTGGCGGTCTACAGCAGACATTGTGGCTCCCTACTCAGGCGAACGACTGTGTCTTGCGGATCTTTAGGGCATGGATTCGCGACTTGAACTGCAACCACTCAAGAGGCAGGAGAACTGTCGAGACCAGGGGATACTCTGATCCGGAGCCAACCTTCCTGTTTGGCCTCCGGCGCTGGAGGCACAAGTGGAGGCACAGGCGAATGGGCAACCCCTATTTGCAGCCGCGGATGCACGGGACTGGATTGCGGCCGCGTTTGACGTGACCCATACCGGCACTCACGAAACTCCACGTGGCTACACCCGCCTGGGGGTTGTGGCACCGACGGGGCCCGTCCGGTGCACTTCAAGTTTGTGGCCAGACCCCTTGGCCAAGGCACTGTCTTGCAAGTCATCCGGAATGGCTTCCTGCGTCTCGCAACATAGCCTTGAGAAGAATTAACGGTTTGCCCTGAGCACGTAGCCGGACATAGAAGCCACGAATTTCGGATTCCATCGGATCGCCACCTGCTTGGTCATCGTACTGAACTTTAGGGACGGGCGACCGTCCTCCCTATGCCTTATGGATCCCCCGGTTCCCGGTATAGTTCCCTGCCCCGATTGAACAGCCCCCTGTGCGTACGGCGGTCGGACGACGGTGGCCCAACTCCGGTGGCTCCGCGCGCAAGAGATCGTGGTGGGTACTGGTACCCTGAAGATTGCTTTGCTGGCAGGTGGCCTTGCGTTTCCCGTCGGGATGAGACAGAACCCAGGAAACCTCGGTCGTGTTGGCAACACGGGGAGGCGATGGCGCAATCATGCCTGACCGGTCCCAAACAGCTTTCTTGTTCCCTGTTCTGGTGCGTGGATTCCTATTGGGGTCAAGCCCAGATCCCTGACGGCAAGTGCCCTTTTGAAGAAGGGAAATTTGGATGTGCTGTCATCTGTTGCCAGCCGTCAGCCCACAGAACTCTTCAGGACAGCCCGTATTTTGTCTATCATCTCCTGGAGTCCTGAGCGTCCAATTCCCGACTGCCTGGAACCAAGAAACCGGTTTAGCCAAGATTTCGGCAGATCCTTGCGTTTGACGGGTGTGACAACGTAACGGTAGCCGTTATCCTCCTGATTTTCCCTATAAACGCCATGTGGGCTTTTCCGGACTTCCTTCCAGCCGTCCTTTCTCAGCAAAACGGCACAATTGAGCTCCCCGAATAACAGGCAAAGGTTTCCTGGGCAACTCAAACCTCCAACGACAACTGAGGAGTATGCATCTCAATGAGAGAATTCGGTGTCAGAGCAGGGTAATCCAGGGATTCTTGTGCCCATGACCCGGAATAAACAACGATTCCTCTTTCCTTGAACAATCTCTCCCTTTCCCCTGCTTCTTCCCATGCATTCAGGGTAAGACCAATAAGCTCTTCCAGTGATTCTCGCGCTTCATCTATCGTGTCTCCATGAGTCATGACCCCCAGCGCTTCACAATCCCCTATCCAGTCATCGCCTTCTTTGTGGAATTTCAGAAACAGAACAATATTTTTGCCGGTGTTCACATTGTTCTCCCTAAAGTCCAGCAAGAGAATCTGAAGGACAAATTAAACAACCATCACCACTTTCATCCTATCTCCGTTCGGTGCTCCCATCAAAAACAGGCTTTGAATTCCAACTGGGACACCCGCAACAATACAGATTGCACACGTCTCTCACGGCCAATGTTAAATCCACGGCGAACTGCGTATCTGCTCTGGGCCTACGACAGGCACGATTACTGTCCCCAAGGCTGCCACTCTTGATGAAGCCTGTTTCAATGGCCGGTTGCGCGTCGAGTGTTGACACCGAGTATCCACCAGGCCAGGGCCATCAGGCACAGGAAAGCCACGGAAGTGGCCAGATAGGCGGAACCCAGTCCGAACGTGAGGGCCAGTGCGGAACTCGTCACCGGCGCGATGGTACGTGCTACGGAACGCACACTGTTTTCCACTCCGAATATGGCTCCCTGCTGGCCCGTGACCGATGCCCTGCTCAAGAGAGCCGCCACAGAAGGGAATACACCTCCCACGGTCAGGCCAGCCAGGACCTGAAGTGCCAGCAACTGCCAGACATGCCCTACAAAGGCCTGGGGCAGGAAGACCAGGCAGGAGGCACCGGCGCTCAGGATGAGTACGATGTTGGCCCCAAAGCGATCACACAGCTTTCCCGCCCTGACCGATACGACGGCGCCTGCCGCTGCATACAGGCCAAACATGAGCCCCGTGGACGTGGCTACCGGCAAGACCTGCTGGCCGGAACGCAAGGACAGTTCGTTTACATACAACGAAGCCACGGGCAAGGTAAATGAGATGGACATGTGCACCAGGAAGGCAAAGAGGTACAGGTACAGCACCTGCGAGCGTTGAAACAATATAGCGAAATTGCGCAGGACGGAAGGCCGATTGGCCCCCGGCTTGTAGTCCCACTTCTCCGGCAGGAAGAACAGGATCAGCAGACCCGCTCCCAGCATGAAGGTGCCATTGAACCAGAAACTGGTCCGGATCCCCACCAGATCACTCAGCACGCCTCCGATCAAGGGCCCACCGGCGATGCCAATCCAGCGGGCGGTTGCGATCCAGCCCAGGGCTTCTCCCGTATGCTGACGGGGTACATTCGCCGATATGTAGGCACTGGAAGCAGAGACCACCCCGGTAGTGAATCCCTGCAGCAGACGGAGCAGGAACAGCTGTTCGGCGGACTGTACAAAAGACATGGAAAACATGACCATGCCTCCCACCAGCGTAGCGCGCAGCAGCATCAGTTTCCGGCCAAAGCGATCGGCGACCAGGCCCCAGATGGGAGACGCAATGATCATGGTGAGAGGCTGGGCGGCCAGTGTGAAGCCCACCCACAGGGTGGAGTTTCCCCTTGTCACCACAGGCAGATCCTGTATGAACATCGGCAGGAAAGGCAATACGATGGTGAACCCCACATTGCTCAGAAACTGGGCAAGGCACACGATGTAGACCTTGCGGCGCCATGCCTCCATATCAGGTTGCTTTCAGGCCGGCAGGGCCTGTGCATGGCGGCTGCGTACATAGCCGAGGGACAGAAACAGGAGGACCGCAGCACATCCCACCAGCAACAGGGGGATCAGGGCAGGGCGATACCAGGTTAGGCCAATGACGGGGCCCATGGCAGCGGCAAAATCGTCCAGGGTAGTGTAGGCTCCCATCACCAGGTGGGGGTGAGGATCCCCTTGGGCCAGGCTGTTGACACCTACTTCCACGGCCACGCGCATGCCGGTAAAGAACAGCATGACACAGACGGCACTGACCAGCGCCGCGTACCCGTGGGTCACAGCGGCCGCGACCAGCGCGGCAGCAACCAGCAGCGTCATCAGCATGATGGCCCGGGTACGTCCCAGGCGGTCCGACATGGTACCGACGACCGGCGCCGCCACGATTGCCGTCACCCAGTGCATGGCCAGAACCAGGCCCGCCAGGACGCCAACCCCCATGAAGTCGGACACACCGCCCAGGCGTTCCTGCAGGTAAAGGGAAATCAGGGCAATCGTCAGGGTCAGGCACAGGCGCGTGCCCGATGCCAGCAGCAGGCTCCAGACCATGGCCGGGAAACGGAGAATGCGGGACCAGGCATGCAGGACTTCCACCCTGGATACCGCCGGGGCATCTGCGTCTTCCCGGTTCTGGGGTGACCAATCCAGAGTCAGGCTCATGCACACGCCCACGGCGGCCAGACCGGAAAGCCCCAACATGGCCTGTCCGAATCCGGCCAGATCCAGGATCAGGCCCCCTATCAGTACGCCAATGCCACTCCCCAGACGCACCAGACCCCACCAGGAACCCAGCCAGCGACCATGGGTGGAGTCATGGTGGGACCACACCGCGTGATAGGCCGATTGGCGGAAGACGGACCATGACAGGCCCCAGGCCAGACGCGCGCCCAGAAACAGCGGGAATCCCAAGGGTCGGGCAAAGGCCAGGGTTGACACCAGACCCAGACCTGTGGCGCCAGTGAACAGGACACGGAGCGGGAGCTGCTCCAGCAAAGCGGCCACCAGGGAGTTGGACAGCAGGCGGATCCAGCGATTGGCGCTGAGCAGCAGACTGACCTGGAACAGCGAAAGGCCCATGGCAGCACCGGACACCGGCAGGGCACTGTACAGAAAGGAATCGCCCATGATGAGCAAGCCTACGGTCACAGCGGCCGGTATCACCAATGAACGCGTCTGCACCGGGGCCATATCATTGGTGGACATCATCAGTCCAGGTATTGGCTGTTGTGTATCGGCCACTCACGGGCACCGGGCACACGCATGGCCGACACAAAGTGCGTTTCTTCCGTTCTTTGAATGTGCAGGGGTACCGGTCGGCGCAGATAGGCCTGGGCGGTCTGATACCCCGTTTCCATCATTTGGCGCGAGCGGCTGAAGTCCATGATGGATACGTCCTGGAAGGCATTCAGATGCAGATGATGCAGGGCAATGCCCTGATCCGCCCGGGCACGATCCAGATCGGTGAACAGGGACTGGGTCATCATGACCCCCATCACGCGGGTAAAAATGCTCAACACGCCATGAGCCGGTGCCAGGCGCTGTCCGCCATACCCTACATTGAGCAGGTAGATGGTGGTAGCTCCCTTGTCCATGGCAATGTCCGCCGGCACATTTTCGAGCACGCCTCCATCCACCAGCTGCAGTTCCTGGTAGGGCACCGGTGGATGCAATACCGGAATGGAACAACTGGCACGTATGGGATCCAGAAAAGGCGTGGCCGGATCTTCCCCAAACAGGTACAGCCGCTTGGTCCGCAGATCGGTGGCCGTAATGTAGCAGGGAATCGCCAGTTCCCCGAATGTCGTGATATCCCGCGGGATTTCGCGCTGGACCAGTTGCTGCAGGGCCTTGCCGGAATACAGGCTGTCTCTGCCACGTATGAAATTCAGCGCGATGGTAAACAGATTGCCCTGGAACACATTCTTCTTCCGCACGCGGGTCCAGGCCTTGCGCATTTTCAGGGCTGTCTCCAGGCTGGCTCCATGGCTTGACAGGAAAAGCCCATTCAGGGCCCCTACCGAGGTGCCCACGATGAAATCGGGAATGATGCCGGCTTCCAGCAAGGCGTGACAGGCCCCTGCCTGCAGGGCCCCGCGGCACCCGCCTCCGGTCAGGGCAAAACAGATCATGAGCTTTCCGGGTTCGGCTCGGCACCGGCTACCAACACCACGCACTCTCCTTTCAGGGTACGGTTCCGCAATTGGGCAAGCAAGGCGGCCAGGGATCCCCGCAAGGTTTCTTCATGCACCTTGCTCAACTCCCGTACCAATGCGGCGGGCCTGTCACCCAGAATGGCGTACATGTCCTCCAGCAGCCGGATGACGCGGTACGGACTTTCATAATAGATCAGGGTGTGGGGATTGCCCTTTTCCTGGATCAGGCTCTTCTGCCGGGCACCGGTCTTGCGGGGCGCGAACCCCTTGAAGGTAAAGCTGTGCACCGGCAGTCCCGATTGCACCAGCGCGGGTATCATCGCCGTGGCCCCCGGCAACACCGTCACCTGGATGCCATGGGCATGGGCCATGCGCACCAGGCGGAACCCGGGATCGGCAATCCCGGGGGTACCCGCATCCGTGATATAGGCGATGTCCAGGCCTTCCAGCAGCCGGGCCCGGACTTGCGCCAGGACTCGGCGTTCGTTGTGTTCATGGAATGCCATCACGGGCTTGCCAATTTCATAGCGTTGCAGCAGTCGGCGGCTGTGTCGCGTGTCTTCACAGGCGATCAGGTCGGCCGCCGCCAGCGTGGAGACAGCCCGATAGGTGATGTCCCCCAGATTCCCTATGGGGGTGGGAACCAGGTACAGGGTCCCTGCTGATCCGGACTGCTCTGCTGCCATGACCCCTTTCAAGCCAGGAACACCCGGATGGCCCCAAACAGGCGCTCCAGATCCTGGATTCCCATTTCCCCCATATGTCCAATGCGCATGGATTTGCCCTTCTCCTGGCCATAGCCATTCGCGAGTTCCATGTCATCACGGGCCAGATGCGCATTCAGCTTGCCTACATCCACCTGCAGGGCATTGCGCAGGGTGGTGACTGTGGGCGAGGCGCAGGCCATGGGGACGCAGGGCGCGAAGCCCAGCGTACAGGCCATGTCCCGGGTGTAATCACGCAAGGTGAGATGCCGGGCCCACCGGTTCGCCAGACCTTCCGCCAGAATCCGGTCAAGCTGGATATCCAGCGCCTGTACCGTGGAAACGGCCGGGGTCGCCGGGGTTGTGCCGCGCAGCAGGTAGGATTCCAGATTGAGAAAGTCGAAGTACCATCCTCGGCCTTCCACCTGGGCCGCCCGCTCCAGCGTACGGTCACTGACGGCGGCCAGGGCCAGGCCCGGTGGGGTCGCCAAGGCCTTTTGGGATGAGGTCAGGCACACGTCCAGATCCCAGTCATCCATCTGGACTTCCGCTCCGGCCAGGGAAGACACGGCATCCACAAAAATCAGGGTTTGCGGTGCGGCCCGGCGGATGGCGTCGGCCAGTTCCCCGACGGGTTGCAGGACACCGGTGCTGGTTTCGTTGTGCACCATGCAGACGGCATCCAGATTGCCATCCTGATTGGCCTCCGTCACCGCCTGGCGGACCTCTTCCGGACGGAAAGCCTGGAACCAGGGCTTTTCCAACTTGATCGCCGTCTTGCCGCACCCCACACCCACGTCATGCCATCGTTGGCCAAAGGCGCCACAGATGAGAAACAGTACGCGCGCGCCTGTTGCCGGCGACCGTACGCCATTGCGGATGCAGGCTTCATGCAGGCCGGTACCGGAACTGGCCAGCAGGTACACGCGATCCCGGGTACAGAATACGTCCCGGATCTTGCCCTGGACGGAGGCGAACAGTTTATCCATGTCCTGGGACCGATGTCCGATCATGGGCGTCAGTTGGGCCATCTGGGCGTCCTCAGGGACATCCACAGGTCCTGGAATGAACAGGCGGGCCGGTTTGATGGGATTTGCTGTCATCGGGAGATTCCATCCCTCTTGCCATACACAGTGGTCACAGACTTCGGTACACTGCAGAGAACAGGTTCAATTGGGTACCGGCGGGAATGTCACGATCCGAACATGCGCAACATCCCTGTCTTCAGGCTACCATTATGGCATGATGCACGGGCGTTTTCCTTGGAATCATAGCGGCAAGGCCAAAGTAAGGTCCCTGATCTGTCTTCCCCCGCACCGGAAATGGCGGGCACCTGAGGCAACACTTCCACTCCCTCTGGCATTCCCTCCCTGTTTGCGTTGCTGTGACCCACCAGGCGCTCCCTTATGGCACCGGACATAGCGGAACAGGATCCTGCGGGGACGCCGGCAACGGAAGCGGAGATGCCGCCTGAAGCCCGGGATTCCTTCAGTGTCTTTGAGATCTGTGTCCTGTTTCTGGCCGTGGTTTCCCCCTTTCTCACGCCGCAACTGTTTGATCTCAGCCCTGAATTGTCCCGCATTGTCGTGGCAGCAGACTGGACGGTTTCCGGGATTTTCCTCTTCAAATTCATCGTGGACCTGGTGCAGGCCGAATCCCGGCTGGCCTTTCTCAAGTGGGGATGGATCGATCTGGTGGCGGCCATTCCTGCTCACCCGATCATACATTCCCTGCGTCTGATCCGCCTGGTGCGCCTGGTGCGGGCCGTTCGCCTGATATCCCGGAGACGCTCCCTCTGGGCCAGCCTGTTCCGCCATCGTGCCGAGAGTGCTTTCGCCGTAGTTTTGACCCTGACGGTGCTGGCGCTGTTTGGTTCCGCCATTGTGATTCTGCGGTTTGAGGCCGGCGAAGGCAATATCACAACCGCCGAAGATGCCTTGTGGTGGGCCTTTGTCACCATCACGACCGTGGGCTATGGTGACTACTATCCTGTCACGACACAGGGTAGAATTGTGGCATCGCTGCTGGCCGTAGTGGGCATAGGCCTGTTTGGCGTGTTCACCGGATGGCTGGCCACCTGGCTGATGAAGCCTTTCGCCCGATAAGTTTATGTCAAGTTCAATGGCCGTATGGGTGAACCTGGCCCCGGCTGGTTCTCCATGCCGTCATTATCCTCACGCAGAGAAGGAAGTCTCATGAAAGCATTGGTTTGGGAAGCACCCAGGGTTATGGTACTGCGGGATCAGGACGTGCCGGTCCCCGGACCGCGGGACGTCTTGATCAAGGTGGCGTATGCCGGTATCTGCGGTTCCGAGTTGAGTGGTTACCTGGGACACAATGCCTTGCGCGTGCCGCCTCTGGTCATGGGCCACGAATTTGCCGGCACGGTGGTGGAGACGGGGGCCCAGGCGCACGAGGAAGCCCCCTCCCTGGCCGTGGATACGCCTGTGACCGTCAATCCCCTGTACTGTGCCGGATACTCGGAACTCCAGGCGCAGGGCCTGCACCAGTTATGCCCTACCCGGCAGCTGGTTGGGGCCCATGTGCCGGGCGCCTTTGCCGAATTTATCATCGTACCTGCCCATACGGCGCATCCCCTGCCCGACGGGCTGTCCCTCCGGGAAGGATCCCTTACAGAACCTGTCGGCTGTGGTGTGCGGATCGGCGAATTGGCCGGCGAGGTCCAGGGACAGTCCTGCCTGGTAATTGGCATGGGCCCCATTGGTCTGCTGTCGCTCCAGGTGCTCCGGCTCAACGGGGCTGCGGAAGTGTATGTCGCCGACCTGGATGGCGAGAGACTGGCCATGGGGGAACATTATGGTGGCATACCCATAGATCCCCGCAGCCAGGATGTGGTGGCGTACATTCTGCAGCGCACGGCCGAGAGGGGGGTTGCTGTCAGTGTGGATGCGGTAGGTACAGGTGTCACGCGCACCCAGTGCGTCAGTGCGACCCAGACCACAGGCAAGGTAATCCTGAGTGGCTTGCACGAGGAAACCAGCGACATTCCGGCCGCCGATGTGATTCGGCGTGAGATCACGCTGCGGGGTTCTTTCTCCTACTCGCCGGCCAATTTCCGGGCGGCCCTGGATTTGCTGGACCGCAAGGCCATCTCCCTGGAACCCTGGATTGTGGAAGCACCCCTGGGCGACGGGGGCAAGTGGTTTGACCGCCTGATTGACGCCCCCGGCAATGTGTCCAAGGTGCTGCTGGTACCGGATATGGCCTGAAGCGCAGACCAGGCAAGAGAAGGGAGGCAATCACGAACGTGAAGATAGTTGACATCAAAGCGGTAAGGGTTACCGTGCCCGAACGCCCCCGTACTTCGCAAGCCACCTCCCGTGGCTGGCACCATACCAGCGAAGTGGCGAATCCCATGTCCCGCTATCCCCGCTTCAAGGCCCACCGCAGTCTCTGGCTGCCCCCGTGGGAGGCAACGTGGTGCCAGGTGACGCTGGAAGATGGCACCTGGGGCCTGGGTTCTACCGGGAATGGCAGGGTGACGGCGGCCATCATTGAGGATCACTTGGCGCCTCACCTGATCGGGGAAGACGGGTTCGCCATTGAACGCCTGGCCGACATGATGTTTCGCATGACCAAGCCCTATGGGTCCACAGGCCTGGCGGCCTATGCGGTCAGTGCCGTCGATCTGGCCCTGTGGGATGCCAAGGGCAAAGCCCTTGACATGCCGGTTTACAGCCTGCTGGGCGGTCCTCAGAAGGACCGGATTCAATGCTATGCCACGGGCAACGACATTGACTGGTATCTGGCATGCGGCTTTGACATGTTCAAATTGGCCTGTCCGTATGGTCCGGCCGACGGTTTGGCTGGTCTGGACCGCAATGAGGAATTTGTGGCAGGTGCAAGGGAGAAGATCGGGGATGACAGGGAATTGATGCTTGACTGCTGGATGGCATTTGACGTGGAGTACGCGGTGCGTCTGGCGGAGCGGTTACGTCCGTACCGCCTCAAGTGGATGGAGGAATGTCTGATTTCCGAGGATTTGGATGCACATCTGGCCCTGCGGCAGCGAGTCCCCTGGCAAACCCTGACCACCGGCGAACACTGGTATACCCACGTGCCCTTCCAGTGGGCCGCGCGGCATCGGGCTGTGGATATACTCCAGCCGGACATCAACTGGTGTGGCGGTCTGTCCACCTGTCTCAAGATTGCCGCTATCGCCGATGCGGCCGGTCTGCAGGTGATTTTGCATGGCGGAGGGAGCAATCCCTTTGGCCAGCATTTCAGCATAGCCCAGGGCTCCGTTCCCTATCTGGAATACTTCATGGGTGGCGATCCCGGTGTATCCCTGAAGGATGCCGCGGGCCTGCCCGGTCAGGCGGTGGCGGCGCAGGGCTGGCTGGTCCCCCATTCCGATGCCGGTTTCGGTCTGGGCATCGAAGAGGACTGGATCACCGATTTCTTTGCCTGAATGTCTTGCCCTGTACCTCCCATGCCCGGGAAAGCCGACTCCTCCGACATCATTCTGCATATTGCGTCTCGCTCCGATTGGCAGGCGGGTCGGGAGCGCGGGGAATACCGGGCTCCCTCTTTGGTGGACGAGGGATTCATCCATGCCAGCGCTGATGAAGGGCAAATGTTGCAGGTAGCGGCGCGGCTCTTTGCCGGGCGCACCGACCTGCTGTTGCTGGTGATTGATACCCGTCTTCTGTCCTCCGGTTCACCCGTCATTCGTGAACCGGCCCCTTCCGGCGAAATTTACCCACACATCTACGGCCCCATCAATCTGGCTGCGGTGGTGCAGGTACATAAGCTGGTTCCGGCGGCAAATGCCCCGGGACACTTCGCTCTGGTTGAAGTCGAATGATGTGCAGGGAATGCCTCTCGTGGCCTTGTCCATTGCGGCCTGATGCACCATCAATGGGGTTAATCGGACCCATTGCATCTTCAGGCAGCCAACGTATGAAAAAGGGCATAGCAGGTTGCGCTTACCGCACGGCGCAAATCTGTCTGCCGTGACCTTCCTCTTGGTTCGCCCACGCCACCTGAAGCCAGATGGTGGGCAATCCGAAATCAGATCAGAAGGTTTCGTCCGCCAAGGCCTGGGCCATCTCCTCCCACTCCGCATCTTCCACAAAGGACAGGACTGGCACACCAGGGAATTCCAGATCGGTAGCCAAGTCCCACAGGAGACCCGGTAGTCTAACGGTCCACGCAGGATCCAAGTGGCCTTGATCTCCCTTGAATACAACGTAGATATGCAAATACTTGTCCCCGTCGTGGTCCATGCAGGGCCGCACTTCAATTGGATTGAAGGTCAGGCGGTCATCAAAGCGCTTTCGCAACAGAAGCCTGACGTGGTCTTCTGCTTGCGCCCTAACTTCATCTACCGTCATTACCATCTCCAAGTCATTCTATTCGGGCACGGCTTAGCACTACAGACGTAACTACCTGGCAAATCGCTCCTTTTCGGTGGTGGTAATGACAGTCCCGGGCCGCCCACGGGTGGTGCCGCCGCCAGGCTACCCAAGCCAGGCTGTATGCCACCCGGAGCAGGCACCGGCTCGTGGCCAGGCTCAGGTGGGCGCCAGACCCCGGGTCTGCCGGAAGGCCTGCAGGCTGGGCGTGGGCTTTTGGGGACCGGGCCAGGGGCTACGGGGCAGCGCGCACGGACGCCAGCAAAACCAGGGCGCTGAGCGTCAGGGTCATATGCCGGTACCAGCCGGCGGTACTGCGCACTTTATATTCGTCCAGGCCCACTTTACCCTTGGCCGCCTCTGCTCTCGACACCCCCGCGGGTGCCCAGCCACTGTGTTCAGATCCGTCTGTTTGCGCCCAACAGTCAAGTAACGCTGGGATTCGCCCAATGGCCCCCTACCCCAAGTCACAGCACCCGGAAATCAGGTCTTCCTGGCCTTCTCACAGCCGCGTTTTTCCAGGAGCCACACCACAACAAGGCAATAACTGTGGATTTGGGCGGCCATAAGCCTGGGTGGCCAAGTTTGGAATCGTCTGCACAGGGTACAGGAGCCCCACGTACCGTGTGTTCCTTAACAGAGAGGCCCTAACTCCGCCACCCCCGAGCTGTACGCGGTACTGATGACCCTCCGCCGCTTGAACGCAGCACCTGCGCTGGCCGCTGATCGACCAGGACAGGGCCGACATTACGCCCTGGGACGCAGAAGACGAAGAGCTGGGCACCGACGGGGAGTAGGGGAGCGCGGCAACGAGCCAAGTGCAAGGGCGCAGGACCAGCCGGGAGCCGATCCTGCAAAGCAGATTAAAGCCACTGGGCGCTGGCATAAACCAGGAAAGCCAACGTGATGGCTGACACCGCCGGCGCTATCACCCGCCACCACAGGCCATTCTTGAGGCCGGCAACTTCCTTCTGGACACTGATAACATCCTTCTGGACATTGACAATTTCCTTCTGGAAGGAGAGTTCCATGCTCTCCAGGTCCGTCTTGGTGGCGAGTCCTTTCAGGTCGTCCTTGGTGGCGAGTCCTTCCAGGTCGTCCTTGGTGGCGAACTGCGACCAGTCCGGCGTGATCGCCGCAATGGCCTCAGCCTGTGTGGGCGTAAACCCGGTCTCTATTAACGCCCTACGTACTTCACCGTTCATTGTATGCTCCTCTCAAAGCACGAGAGGTTCAGGGGGCTTTGGTGTGTCGCCCCGAACCTTGACAACGACACTGACCTCCAAAACGGGCTAATCTGCTGTCAGGCGGGCACCGAGAGCGCCGTGCTGACGGCGCTATTGTACTACGGCGGCGAGAAGGACACAGGACCGGCTCGCAGTGGACCCTGCAGAGAGCAGGCTAAAGCAAGGCATGCAGGTTGAACATGAGGGTGATCATCATGCCCAGCAGCCCCCGCATAATCGGCGCCAGAAGCATGACCAACCACCGGGTCTGCTGGCCCATCCTTGCTTTGCGCTCAGCCTTGGTCGCAAACTCCGACCTGTCGGGAATATGGGAGGCCACGGCTTCCCACCGTCTATTTCCACCGCCCCAGTTCTGCGCTTCCACCGGCACCTGGGCCATGAGCAAGGCGGCCTGCCTGGGCGGAACGCCATGGCCCCACCCACACCCGCCTGCATGCGCTCTGGTTGCTCCGGCGGGGCTGATCAGCGCAGACTACGGCGAATGCGGTGGGGCAGGCTCGGAGTCCGGTAGCAGTCTGGCTGCGCTGGTACCAGGAGGGTGGCCTGACTGTGGTACACACGCGGCAACAAGGTATCATGGCCCACTCTCCTTCCTGGCCTCGGAGCAGGAAACCCAGGTGGTGGCGGCCCAGAAAGGACACTTCTCTACGGCGGAAGATGCGCACGTTGGAACTGGGGGCACCTACCGGGTTGCGTCAATGGACTTGGATTGAGGACGTTTTGGCGCAGTTATCTGAATATCAGCCTGATGTGGCCTGCTCACAATTGATATATTGGTCTAATCGTACGGAATTGGTATAACTACCTCTTCCATTGTGCCGAGGCACATGCGTACAATGCAAGTGGGAATCTGGGGAGGACTGAATGGCCCTTGGTGTCAGTGGCCATAGCCCCTTCATCGTTGACAACCGTGTCTCTGGTTGGACGGGTCGGCGGCAATCTACAAAATGATCGAGCCTGTCGCAACTTTGCTCCCATGTGTCTGCTATGACGATTGAGACCCAATTTGATGTTCCTCTTGTAGCTGCGCAAGCGTTGCGGGAAAAGCAGATTCAGCAATATTACCGTCCTGTCATTGCCGTGCACAAGTGGTTTGCGCGGCGTCCCGGCAGTTTATTCAGGGCCTTGACCCTGGCTGAATTTGGTGATGCACCTCTGGCTGAATTGTACTTCACAGCGAATGACTTTGCTGGTCGCAAGGTCGCCGATCCATTTATGGGGGGAGGGATCCCTTTGCTGGAAGCCAACCGTGTAGGTTGCGAGGTCTTGGGTTTCGATATCAACCCCATGTCCGCCTGGATAGTTCGCGAAGAAATGGAACCCCTTGACATCGCCAGTTATCAGGAAGAGGCGAATCGACTGCTAAGCCAGTTGCGTCATGACATCGGACATCTCTATGTGACAGATTGTCCGCAATATGGGGAGCGTAACGTACCGGTTAAGTGTTTTCTCTGGATCAAGGTTCTCGTGTGTGAGGTTTGCCAGAGTGACATCGATCTGTTTCCCGGATATCGGGTGGCGGACAACCTTCGCCATACCCACAGGGTGCTGGCATGCCCAGAGTGTGGTGACCTTAACGATGTTGAGGGCTTTTCCCATCCAGGTTCATGCCGAAATTGCCAGGGGGAGTTGAAAGCCCAAGGCCCTGCGGTCAGGGGGAAATGCCTGTGTCCCCGGTGTGGGCACACGAATACGTACCCCCGTCCGGGAGATAATCCTCTTCGGCATCGTTTGTTCGCCATGGAATATTACAATCCATATCGAAAGGCGAACCACAAAGGGCGCTTCTTCAAGAAACCGGATGACTGTGATCTGCAACGCATGGCGGAAGCAGAAAGCAGATTGAGAAAACTGAGAACTCGATTTGTACCTGATGTCGCAATTCCGGAAGGGGATGAAACCAGGCGATTACATCAATGGGGCTATCACCGCTATTGTGACATGTTCAATCCGAGACAGCTTCTTGGACTGGAACTGAGCGGACGTCTTATTGCCGAAATCAAGGATACCCGCTTACGCAATGCTCTGGCGACCAATATGTCTGATCTGTTGCGATACCAGAATATGCTTTGCCGCTACGACACCCGGACCCTGAAAGCATTGGACATCTTCTCCATACACGGTTTTCCCGTAGGTCAAGTGCAGTGCGAATCGAATCTGCTGGGAATCGTGAATGCAGATGGCGCCAACGTGGGATCGGGGGGCTGGACGAACATTGTCAGCAAGTATGCCAAGGCCAAGCTCTATTGTGCGGAACCCTTTGAAGTAAAGAAACGCGGTAGACGGAATGTCCTTGTGCCTATCGAAGGGGAAGCGATTGGGACTACAGGGAAAGAGACCCAGCCACAAAGTATTGTCCTGCACTGTGCTGACTCGACCACTGTACAGTTACCCCGGAACAGTTTGGACGCTGTCTTTACGGATCCTCCCTACTTCAGTAATGTGCAATACGGGGAACTGATGGACTTCTGCTATGTCTGGCTACGACGTCTGGTGGGTAAGGAACCGGAAGGATTTGGTCTGCCTTCTACCCGTACGCGAGGCGAATTGACGGGAAACATTACACGGGCACAGGGACTGGCAGAATTTACGGCGGGATTGGCCAGGGTATATCGTCGCATGGCCGAAGCCATGAAACCTGGGGCACCGCTTGCTTTTACCTACCACCACAACCGGTTGAAGGCTTACCAGGCCATTGGGGTGGCGATTCTGGATGCAGGCTTAACGTGCTCGGCTACACTTCCGTGTCCTACGGAAATGAAGGGGTCAATCCACATCCATGGCACTGTTTCTTCCATTGTGGACACCATTTTCGTTTGCCGCAAAACCGGTGCAGTCCCTCAATTCTCGTTGTTTTCCACTCCCGAAGCACTTGAATCAGTCATGGCGCATGATCTGGCACAGTTGGTCAAGGGGGGATACACGCCAACCATAGGCGACATGCGCTGTGTGCTCTATGGACATCTTACCCGCATGGCCGTTTGGAATCTCAGGAAGAGCTGGAATTGCCGCGCATCAACAGAAGAAAAACTGGACATTTTTGCTCGGGCTCTGAACGCTTTGCCTGATCCAGACCCGTGTCTGTCAAAGTTGCAGCTTGATTCCTGTGCTCCACTTTTCACAGAATCGCCTTCTTTCCCTACATCAACGCAACAAGGCATGAACGATGCCATTGCGTTTTGATGTCGACTACCGGGATCCAACACTTGCATGGGAACCCACAGGGGAGTGGTGGACGCCAACGGCCATGGCCCGACTGGGTCTGAATGGCAACACCTCCAAATTCCCATCGGCCTGGTCCGTTTGGATTTGCTTTAGTTGAAGTCAAACGGAACTTCCACTACGATTCTGGTACATCTACCTTCCGCATGCTCTTGGCATGGGGTTCCTTGTATCTTCAGGACGGATTGCGTCATGGCCGACATTCGCCTCTCCACCGAGGAAATTCGTTTCTTCCGTGACAACGGATTCTTGATCAAGCGTCAGGTGCTGAAGCCCCATCTGATGACGAAAGCCCAGGAAGTCTTTTGGGCGAAGGCCCCGGCACAGCTGCAACCCGATGATCCGGCGACCTGGATTGGCCCTTTTGCGGAAGAACATCACCTGAATGATGGCACGGACTACCGGGGCGGGTACCGCTGGAACCTGCGTCATATCGGCGACACCCCCTGGATGATGGACCTGATTCCCCGGGATCCCGATATCGTAGCCATGGCCGAACAGCTGCTGGGAACAGGGCAACTGCGACCTCCTCGCCGGACGCGTGGGATCTACACGACCATTCCCCGAGGGGATGACGATTTCGAGCCGGATCACCTGCATGTAGACGAACACGCCTTTCATCTGGGGATCGTGGGGTACCTCGGCGATGTGGTGCCCAATGGCGGTGGCTTTCGGGTCTGGCCCAGCAGTCACCGGTGGTTCTACTACGTCTTCGAATCCCAATACAAGCCGGGACGCAACGAGGCCTACAACCGGGTACGGTCCTTCTTTGAAACCCAGTCTTCCCTGGAGTGTACAGGCCAGGCCGGAGACATTGTGTTCTGGCACCATCGACTGGCCCATATGGCCGGGCGCAATCACTCCCGCTTCCTGCGCCAGGCGGTACTTTACGATTTTACCCGCGCGGATCTGGAAGTGGCCCAGGACGATCCGCCCCAGGCCAATATGTGGCGGGACTGGCCCGGCATTGATGCCTTGACCGGCAGCTGAACCTGCCGTGCCCGTTCCGGGCTGACGGCCCCTGGGCACGGCCTGGACCCGGTGGCCACACCCGAATCCCCTGCAGCATGCAGGAAACTCTCTGCATGCCCTGCCCAACCCTCGCACCCAGGAGGCAGCAAGCGTTCCATGACCATTCATGTACCTGATTATGTCTGTCACCGTGACCAGTACTCCCTGGACCCGGACGTTGTATATCTGAATCATGGCAGTTTCGGTGCCGTGCCGGTTCTGGTACAGGATGCCTTTCATTTCTGGCATCGGCGCATGGAAGCCAATCCTTCCCGCTTCATGCATGAAATACGCGTCCCGGCCCTGGCCGAATCCCGTCGCGTCCTGGCCCGGTTTGTCGGCACCAGGTCAGCGAATTTGGGGTTTGTCAACAATGCCACCCATGGCGTCAATGTCGTGGCGCATTCCTTGCCCCTGCAGGCAGGCGATGAGGTGCTGGCCACCAGTCAGGAATATGGCGCTACCCAGAAGGCTGTCATGTACCAATGCCAGCGGGCCGGCGCCCAGTACAGGATTCAGGACATCCCCTACCCGGTCCAGGACAGGGAGGCGTGGATCGAAGCGTTTTGGCAGGGGGTAACTTCCCGGACCCGGGTGATTTTCTTCAGTCACATCACCTCGGCCACGGCCCTGACCCTGCCGTTGCCAGAACTTTGCCAGCGGGCAAGGGCGGCCGGCATTGTCACGCTGGTAGACGGGGCCCATGCCCCCGGTCACATTGACCTGAAACTGGATGCGTGGGATGTGGACTTCTATACGGGCAACTGTCACAAGTGGCTTTCCAGTCCGCGGGGATGTGGCTTCCTCTATGCCCATCCCCGGCATCACGCCATGCTGGAACCCCTGATCGTCAGCCATGGCTGGAATCCCGGACAGGACAGTGAATCCCCCCTGTTTGACTACCTGGACTGGCAGGGAACACAGGACCCCTGCGCCATACTGTCCGTACCCAGTGCGATTCAGTACCTGTATGATTTGTCATGGCACAGGGTGCGCCGCAAGATGCACGCCCTGGCGGTGGCCACGCGGCATCAGCTGTCAGAACTGTTCGGACTGGACCCGGTCTGTCCTGACGGCCAGGGCTGGTACAGCCAGATGTTTACGGCCCGCCTGCCGGATGGCGCGGCCGCCCGACTGGGCAATCGCCTGTGGGAGGAACATCGCATCATCGTACCCGTTATGCGCTTGCCGGAACACGATGTGATCCGTGTTTCGCTCAAGGAATACAACTCCCTTGAGGATGTAAACACCCTTGTCAACGTGCTGGCGGCCGAATTGTCGTAGCCAGGGCGCCATGCCGACCGCAGTACCGGTTCCCCCTCACCGCTAACCGGGCGGTGTGTCCTGCATGTGGGCGGTTTACAGGGTAATACGGCAGCCTTCCCGGGCCGACTGGTACGCGGCGTAAATCACGCGAATCACCTCTAGGCCCAGCTCCCCGTTGCAGGGCGTTGCCTGGTCCCGATACACCGATTCGACGAAGTGCTGGCACATGGCCACATGGCCGGAACTCCAGTCTTCATCTGGTATGGCTGCGTTCCAGCCCGCCGAGGTACTCGCCTTCTCGTTGAGATAGGTATCCTCAAACACCGACGTGTTGGGTGCGTACAGTTCCACCAGATCGTGAGGGCTCAGGTTGCACCGTATCCGGCTGTTGGAGAGAAAAATCTCCAGCCAGCTCTGCATGCCCCCCAGCACGGCATCCGAGCCCATGGCAACCCCCTTGGTCCCGTCTTCAAACGTGAGGATGGCCGTAGCCCAGGTTTCGACATCCTGCCAGCCCGTGGCGATATCCTGGTGATCCGCACCGGCGTGCGCCGCCACTGCCGTGAGGTCTCCCACGTCGGCGGTTACGGCCACCGGACGAATACCCCTGCCGTTGCGGTGGAGGCCTTCCTGTTGCTTGAGATGCAGCATGGCACCAATGGGATGCGCGCCCAGACGCAACAGGGCACCGCCACCGGTATAGCGCCAGATCTTGGAATAGGGAGAATGGGAACCGCAGTGGCATTCGCCACCCCGCATCTCCAGGATCGCACCGCGGGAGCGTTTCATCAGCCCTTCCGCCCGCTGGACCGGGGGCGCGAAAATCCAGTTCTCGCCATACATCAGCTGGACACTGTGCCGGCGGGCCGCTTCCACCATGGCGGTAGCATCGGCCGTGGCCAGATCCAGCATATCCTTCGGGTCCCGACCGGAAATCTCGGCATCCGTCGCACTCTCGTCCAGATCCTGTCCCACATAGGCGGTGAGAGGCTTGGTGCAGACGATATGCTTGCCATGTGCGGCCGCGGCCACCGCCACCTCCCTGTGTACATGATTGGGAATGCACAGGTCCACGATCTGGATATCTGGTCGCTGTAGCAGTTCCCGGTAGTCGGTGTACCACGCTTCCAGACCATGGCGCTGGGCGAATCCCTCCGCACTCTTTTGGGAACGGGCGGCCACGGCCACCACGGTGACATTGAATCCGGGGACCTGGGCATAGCAACGCATGCGTGTTTCTGCCAGGAAGCCAGCACCAATCAGGCCAATGTTCATTGCCTTGGTCATGGGAAGAACCCTCACTCTTTGCGGTTCTGGGTTGGATGCAATCCACTGTATCACCGGGGCAGTTGATCCCGCCACATTTCCCCCATGTCATGGGTCCATGGCAGGGGAGACATGGGCTACGCCCCTTTCCTGACGAGGCGCCAGACAGCACGGCCGGGATTTGTTGGATCCCAGGCAGGCGTGCATAATGACTTTGGATCGTCCAGATTGAACCTGGGGAGGTGGTGCTAATGGATTGTAGTAAATCTCCGATGTGCCCAGTGACCTCTCTGACGGACCTCCGGTAAGAACGTCGCTGGCACAGCAAAAGGGCCCTCGCTGCTAGGTGAGGGTCCTTTTGTATGATCCTGCCACCCCCGACCTCCCGTTCCCGGGACATCCACCCGCGAGACACCGGCACGGGCCTCGCCGCCAGCACAGGTTGATATCCGTCCCTGCACCTTGAGGAAGACACGCATGGCCACTTACGAAGCTACCGACTACGCCGGGTGGAAACAGGCCCACCGCATCGCCAACGCGGCGCTGGAACTGGTGGTTGTGTCCTCCATTGGCCCACGCATCATGTCCCTGGCCCTCCGCAACAGCCACAATCTGTTCCGGAAACTGCCTGAGGACCAGGGCCAAACGGGCGGCGATGAATTCCGTCTGTACGGCGGCCAGCGTCTTTGGGCCGCACCGGAAAATCGGGAAACGACCTACTATCCGGACAACCATCCCTGTGAATTCCGGCAGCTGGATGATTCCCGGTTCCTGGTCACGGCCGCCCGGGAACGGGGCACACACTTGCAAAAGGAAATGGAGATTCAGATTCCCGATGACACGGCCTCCGTCACCGTGGTACATCGCATCACCAACCAAGGCACGGAATCGGCATGCCTTGCCCCCTGGGCCCTTTCCGTGATGAATCTGCACGGTACCGCTATTGTTCCGCTCCCGCCGTACGGATCCCATGCCGAGAACCTCGCGCCGGTCAGCGTACTGAGCCTTTGGGCCTATACCGATCTGACGGACCCCCGCTGGACACTGGGCGACAAGTACATTTTGCTGCGCCAGGACGCCCTGGCCGGAACGCCCCAGAAGCTGGGTTTGCAGATCAGCCAGGGCTGGGCGGCGTACGTTCTGGATGGGGTACTGTTTGTCAAGACCTTTGGCTTCGAGGCCGACGCCCGGTACCCAGACTACGGCTGCAACACCGAGATATACACGGATCACCGCATACTGGAGGTGGAATCACTGGGCCCTCTTGCCGAAGTGGCGCCCGGGGCTGCCGTCACCCAGACCGAAACATGGCACCTGTTTTCCCCTGTGCAGACCCCATCCTCGGACGATGAGGTGGAAGCCTTCGTTATGCCACATGTCAGGGGCATTCTGGACTCACCTTAACCCCCGGCGCTGCCGGCAACACGCCGCTGACACAAGCGCCCGGGGGCACTGTCAGTTCTGCCAGTAGTCCGCCAAATCGTCCCGGGCCACAAATCCCAGCACATCGCGCATCTTGTTGTGCCTGTGCTTGCGATGGGGCAGATCCGCACTTACATTGAACTCCTCGTAAGGGCTGGGCAGCGCAGGCACTTCGATCCCCCGCCGCAAGGCACGCCCTGAATCAACCCAGGAACAGGCAAACGGCGGAATCTGGTTCAGGGTGCCGGGCGAGACCAGCCGCCAGAAGAGCATGACGGCCACTTCCAGGTCGTGGAACTCCGCGAACACACGCAGAATTTCCTGGCCCAGATACTTGGTGTGGTGATACAGGTAATCCAGGGGCCGGGCAGGCGCATCCACAGGGATGTCGTAATCCCAGGAGTAGCTGCCGAATCCCGGATCCATCTGCTGGAAGGGTCCCGTCTGCACCACCCGGCGGATGCCGTGGGCAATGGCACCGCGTGCCACATTGTAGGCGCCCACCGTATTGACATGGAAGGCATCGTGCAGGCGGTGCCGCAGCACGGAACAATTGATGATGGCATCCATCCCCTCACAGGCGTCAATGACCTGCTGCGTATTGCGCATGTCCACCTGCGAAAATTCATGTGGCCCCTCCAGCACCGGAGGCAATGGTCGTTCGCTGCGTGGCGGTGCCAAGTCTGCCAGGATGTCCGGAATGGTGGCCAAATCGCACTGGCGCAGGCGGTAGGTATTGACCATTTCCAGTGTGGTGGCAGCGCCCATGGGGCCTCCGGCGCCAAATATCACCACATTCCGGATGTGCCGGGACGGTACCGCGGTGCCTTCCGCCACGGCCGTCGTCCAGTGCCCTGTAGGCTGCAGATGCGCATCTGCCTCTTCCGATACCGGTGCATGCGCGAAATCATGCTGGGGGGCGTAACAGAAAGGCTCCTGGGTACTGATGGACCGTTCTTCCATGCCCGTCACATGCTTGATCCGAATCTTGGCTCTTTCGCCCGGAGCCGCGATGTGAAAGACAAACCAGTCGGGTTGGGTAGCGTTGCGCATGCCCGCCGCATGGAAGGCCAGGGCCCTGTCTACGGCGTGTAGGGCGTCTTCCATGTGCACCCATCGCGGATCGAAGGGGCATCCCGCCGTATCCTCGTCATTCACGATCAGGCCGAAACGCAGACAGATTCCGGTCATGGCCCCCTTGCGCAGCACCTCTCGCAGGGACAGCTCCGCCAACCAGGGGCAGAGATCCGCCAGCTCCGGTGTCGGTCGCGGCCGCCAGACTTCGTTCACCTGCCAGTGCGCCGGCAGGCGATCGAACAGGGCCAGGGAACTGCCCAGCACAAAACGCTGGACGCCCGACTGCTGGGCCGCCGTGGCCAGATTGTAGAGTCCGCACGTAGAGCGGTACAGGATTTCGCCCGCGTCCAGGGTGTCCCGGTTCGGGAAATCCATGGACTCCAGGTGAACTACATGTTCGGCCCCGTCCAGCAGGTCGGGCATGACTTCCGGGTCCCGCATGTCCGCCTGTATCCATTCGCATCCGAGAGCAGAAGCTGCGCCGGGCATCGAATCGGTCAGACGCAGCGAAACGCCGGATCGCGCCAGCAGGAATCGACTTAGTTGCAGGCCCAGGGGGCCATTGGCCCCTGTAATCAGGATCTTCACGGCACCTTCACGCTTTCCTTGCTTGATGTCATCGGGTGGCACACCGACCTTCCGGCACGCCTTCAGAAGCGGGTGTAGTAGTCCAATCCACCCCTGCCGCCGGACTTGCCGACCGCCGTGGCATGTTTCGCCAGGACCTCTTCGTTCAGTTCAATCCCCAGGCCGGGCTTGTCCGAGGGAATGTGATACCCATCCTTCCACTCCAGGGGTTCCTGCAGCACCTCGGCGTGGAACCCGCCCCAGGTGTCAATGCCTTCCTGAATCAGGAAATTGGGCGAGCAGGCATCCAGGTGGATCGAAGCGGCTGCCCCCACGGGACCCCCATACAGATGGGGGGCTATCTGGACATACTGGGCTTCGGCCATGCTGGCGATTTTCTTGGCTTCCAGAATGCCGCCGGAGATGGTCAGGTCAAACTGCAGAATGGAGGCCGCTTTCTGCGCCAGCAGATCCACAAATTCGAACTTGTTGAACAGCCGTTCGCCGGTAGCGACAGGGATGGATGTGGCACGCGCCACCCGGGCCATTTCCGAAATGTTTTCGGGCGGCACCGGTTCTTCAAACCACAGCGGATCGTATTCCTCTACCCGCTTGGCAAAGCGAATGGCACTGTGCGTATTGAATTGGCCGTGGGTGCCAATCAGGATGTCGCAGGAATCCCCGACCGCCTCTCGCACCTTCCTGACAACATTGGCCGCGTCCCGGAGACCTTCCAGCCGGTCACTGGTAGCCGGATCCACCGGATCGAACTTGACGGCCGTGAATCCCCTTTCCACATAGCCCAGGGCCATCTCCGCCGCCCGTTCCGCCGAGTCACCCGCCCGCCAGCCGGACAAATAGGAGTAGGCCCGCAACGCATCGTGGAACTTGCCACCCAGCAGGTTGTAGACGGGCTGTCCGGCGGCCTTGCCGGCAATATCCCACAACGCCATTTCAATGGCGCTGAGGACAGGTGAGGTGATAGGACCTGTCCGACGGACATAGCGCTGTTCATAGATCGCACACCAGATCCGTTCAATCCGAAAAGGATCCTGGCCTTCCAGATACTGTGTGTACAGTTCGTCGATCAGAGGCAGGGCCGTGTGGTTCATCCTTGTATGATAGGTAGCTTCGCCTACCCCGGTAATCCCCTGGTCGGTCCCGATCTTGACGAACAGCCAGCGGGGTCCACCGAAGTGCGGGGGCGGATTCTCAACGAGATAGGACTGGATGGAATCGATTTTCATGGGTTCGTTCTCCCTGCATGAAGGTTCAGGTCCCTGCCATGATCGGAGGGCTGAACCGGAAAATGCTTCTCCGCACGTTGAGGCTGGACGGACTGCGGTCGGCTATGTCCCGATCTAGGCCACACGCCGCCGGGCATGTCCCGGGAGAGCATCGTCAGCACCGGGAATCCAGGTAAGCACATCCTCAATCCGGAGGGCAAGTTCCATGTCGCGCATGGTAATGCCCCCTACGTCATGGGAGTACAGTTCCACTTTCAGGGCATTGTACTCCAGAACCAGGCGGGGATGATGCCAACCCACTTCGGCCAGAAAGCCTACGGTATGGGCCGCGTGCAGGGTCATGGCCCAGCTGCGGGTTTGGTACTCCCGCTGTATCCAAGTCCCTTGATCACTTGACTGCAGACTCCAGTGAGGAAGTTGCTGTTCCAGCAGCGCATGGCATTCCGCTGGGGAAAGACGACGTTTCGCGATCGCATTCATGCTGGATGATTTGCCCCATGGAAAGCCAGGAACCGCATCCAGGCCTGCCGAATTTGCATCAGGATCTGACCTGGAGCGAAATGCACGTACAGGCAAGCAGAGAACCCGCCTGCCTCTCCGTTATATCATAGGTAGGTACAGCCCCGGCAACGCAGGGCACCGTGGTCCGGAACCCTTGCGCGCAAGCGTACCGTGCCCAATCCAGGCCATTGCCGGCAAGGCTGCATTTTCCCATGCCCGCAGGGACGGCAT
This sequence comes from Caldilineaceae bacterium, assembly GCA_963664185.2. Classification (GTDB taxonomy): domain Bacteria; phylum Chloroflexota; class Anaerolineae; order Caldilineales; family Caldilineaceae; genus Bin34. Next base: position 74,861 of record CAXXOQ010000126.1, read on the forward strand.
TGCCCCTTCATCTACGGAGACATTATGGAGACATTGGACCCCGGTTTGATCCCCTCTTCCCTGGACATCCCCGAACCTGCAACTGCCTCATGGCACGAGTACATGGATACGGCGCGCGCACCCCTGTATGTGCCGGATCTGGAGGCACTCTGTGCAGCGTTGAACACAGGCCTGGGGCGTACCTATCGCGATGTCCGCGTCCAGGTGAAATCCTGTCCTGACCTGCGGCGGCTTGGCTGCGCCTGGCCAGGGCTCGGCGGGGCTCCGTGCATTGTTGAGGTAGGGGGTGAACCCTATGCGCACAACCCTCGTTTCCGCCATGTACACTACGCGGTGTCCCAGCTGCAACGATGCATTGGCCGCCATGCAGGCAAAATGCTGGGGGCGGGCATGGCATGGCCCGCCGTCATCCACGGTCATTGCGGGGAGGTGATCGCGAACCTGGATACACGGGGAGAGGATGCGTCACAGGTAGCCCGTGTGGCACCAGACGGCAGGTGTATCGTGGAGCCCTACCCTTTCGGCATGTTTGCGGGACTGGCCAATCTGTTCGTCAGCGATGGTGTGCCGGGGCCGGTACTGGAAGTGGAGGTTCATCATCGCATGGGCGCCGAAGGCAGTTTCCCACAGGCCCTGCGTGCGGCCCTGTCACCCTTGGCGGCAGCGGGGGATGGACCCATCGCCCTGGGAGGCGTCTTCCAGCTGGTCAGAGGCCAGATTCGCAGCCATGTAATGCCGGATTATGACAGCATAGCCTGCACTTACTATGATGCGGAACGCGAGCAGATTGTGCAGGAGTTTCTGCAATACTACGAACCCATCGGTCCGGGTCTGCTCTGCTTCTCGGTGTTGTGGACCGGCGACCCTACAGGTGCAGCCCTGGATCTGCGCCCGACGGGAGAACACACCCACTTCTTCCACCCCACCAATCCTGCCCTGGGCGGCCATTACCATTACGACGTGACGCCGGAGACGGTGCACTACAGGGGTTGGTTCGTACCGGCCGCGACCATACACAGGGTCGGCAACATCTATGCCAGGCTGCGCCAGGAAGATCGGCAGAAGCGATCCCGAACCGGTTGACCCTGGCTATCGCCCCATAACCGGGTGGAGGGGCAGCATTATCCCTCTTGGCCCTGGTCCAGGCCGGGCGATGACAGCCTGCAGACAAGCGCCATCGTCCAAACCACGCCCATGGGCACAGGATCGGGGCGAACGGGGCAGGCCTTGCCTTGCTGCGGCCCCGCCGCAAATCTGCCCGTGGGCCTGTCCGCCACGCAGGGTCCGGGCTGTAAGCCAACCGCAGGCAATGCCGTCCTATTCTTCCTGTCCCGAACTGTACTGGCGATTCTGCGCCACGGCTTGGGTCAGGCGGTCAATCAGGATAGCCAGAAACACGATAGACAACCCGGCAATGGTGCCATTGCCCGGTTCGTTCTTCTGCAGGGCGCGGAGTACGGTATCCCCCAGACCTCCTGCTGCCACCATGCTGGCTATTGTGACCATCGCCAAGGCCATCATGGTAGTCTGGTTTATGCCCGCCATAATCGTAGACATCGCCATGGGAATCTGGACCTTGGTCAGGATTTGCATGGGCGAAGAGCCAAACGACTGGGCCGCTTCAATGGTGTCGGGCGAGACTTGCCGGATGCCCAGACTGGTCAGTCGAATTACCGGGGGCACGGCATAGATGATGGTAGCAAAGATGCCGGCCGGCTTGCCCAACCCGAAGAAGAGGATGCCGGGCAACAGGTACACAAAACTGGGCATCGTCTGCATCCCATCCAGAATGGGACGCATGATGCTGTCCAATACGGAATGGCGGGCGCCCAACACCCCCAGGGGCAACCCGATGACCACGGAAATCACGACCGCCACCACCATCAGGGCAATCGTGTCCACGGTATATTCCCAGAGTCCCATGAATCCTATGAAAAGCAGGGCAAATACGGTGAAAATGAGCAGCGACCAGCGACCGATCACAAAGGACACGAGGGCCAGGGCCACAACGGTGGCCGGCCAGGGCACCCACATGAGGATGCGCTCAATGTAGACCAGGGCGTACGTTACCGCCGTGCTTATGTTGTCAAACAGCCAGCTGCCTTTCACGGTCAGCCAGTCCACACCCTCATCGATCCAGTCGCCTGTCACCTGGCGTACCGATTTCGTCAGTGTAATCGTATTGCCACTGGTCGTGGTGCTTTCCACACTTGACACCGTCGTCGGAAATTCCATGGCCGGGCCCCAAAGCCAGAGGCACACAACCAGCACAGCGGCCACTGTCGCCCCCCCGATCAGCCACCAGGAAAGAGGTATGGCGTCCTCGCGGGAGGCGTACGCCTCCGGGGACGGGACATCGATCTCGGTTCCGGCTGGTGCTCCAGCAGGTTGCTGTGTTGTGGCGGTCATGTCTTATCTCCTACATGGTGGCCAAAGGCAGAAGCCGATCCGGTACGGCCACTGACGCGGCCAGAAAATTTCCCTGCGCCGTCTGCCAGTCAGGATCCGGAAAACCGGGTGGCAAGGAAAATAGATTTCCGTCCCGATGAAACCTTTCCGCCACCACACGGTCGGGTGTGGCGGCGGAAGCCGATGAGGATGATTTCGGGACATACCCCGGAAAAGAGCCAGGCAGCACAGGCAAGTTCCCGTTCTGTTTTCCGGTATAGCTGGGCACGTCGGCTGTCTTCAATTCTCTTGCAGATCGGAAATCAGGGTCGCTATCGCTTCCAGATCCTCTGCTTCATCGTACGGTTCCGCCAGGGTTGCCACAAGCTTGCTGCGGCGAACTTCCCCGATCAAAATTTGTTTGTCTACGACAGGAAGCGGAAGCTCATGGGCCATGGCAATGGGAATGAGTTCATCCAGCGACATGTCGGGGGATATGGAACGGTAATCGGGTTCAACGAAATCTTCGGCCAAATCAAGGCGTGGAATTTCCGACCGCAAGATGCGCCGCGCATTGGCTCTGGTCAGCAACCCCCGGTAGTGCTGTGAGCTGTCGACGAGCCAGGCGGGTCCCGTGTCATCCCGGATGAACGCTGGCAGGACATCACGCGGGTCCTGATCCACGGGCAGTGTCCAGCGGGGTTTGCCCATGATCTGACGTGCCGTCAGGACGCTTTCCACGCGCACATCCTTTGTAAATTCCACCACGTAATCGTTTTCCGGCCGCAGGACAATATCTTCACAGGTGCCAATTTGGGCGACCTGACCATTGTGCATGATCACTACCCTGTCCCCCAGCCGGATGGCCTCGTCCAGATCATGGGTGATGAAGACGATGGTTTTGTTGAGTTCGGTTTGCAGGCGCAACAGTTCGTCCTGCATCTGGCGGCGAATGAGGGGATCCAGACCGCTGAAGGGTTCATCCATCAGCAGGATGTCGGGTTCCATCGCGAGGGCACGCGCCAGACCTACCCGTTGCTGCATGCCGCCGGAGAGTTGCCCGGGATAGGCATGCTCCCAACCCGCAAGTCCGACCAATTCCAGCACTTCCTGGGTGTGGGCATACCGCTCCCGTTTCTTGATGCCCTGGATTTCCAGGCCCCAGGCAGCGTTGTCCATGACATTGCGATGGGGCATCAGTCCATAGTGCTGAAAGACCATGGCGATTTTCCGGCGTCTGAAGGACATCAATTCCTGGGGGGTCATCGCCGTGACATTTTCGCCATCGATATGAATCTCGCCGACAGTGGGGTCAATGAGCCGAATGAGACAGCGCACCATGGTGGATTTGCCACTGCCCGACAACCCCATGATGACAAAGGTTTCCCCCCGTTCAATGTCAAAGGAGACATCCTGGAGCCCGACTACCGTGCCGAATTCGCTCAGAAAAAAGTCCTTGTCCTTGTCGGCGAACCGGGGATCGAGTACTCTCTCCGGATCGTCGCCGAATACTTTCCAAACGGATTTGACTTCCACATAGGGGGACGAATTGGAAGAAGACATAGGCGCTATTCTCTTCGTCTGTCATCGGTAGGCATAATACGCTTTTGTGCACTCTGGCCCTCAAACAGCACCGACGGTCTGCAACCCGATGGATCCCAAGATCCTCGGGTACTCGACTCGTCTCACAGCCATCGTGGAAGTCAACTCCATGCCAGACTCACGGGCGACAAGACATCCCGCCATGGGCAACCCCATACGCACCATGTGGCATCTGCACATTGCTTTCCATGTTACAACGAATCAGACATTTCGCAGGAGCCAAGGAGACAGTGTACCCATAACGGCAGGGAGTTTGGAAGCGGACAGGCGGGATTCCTGGGACCTGCTGGCCCACCACAACCCAAGGGAAAGGCCCCCATCGGGGGCATGGCAATCCCTCCGGGGCCAAAGACGGGAATCCTCCCGGAGGTTTATGCGCAAAGAGGCCAAAGTCCTCCAGGATTTCGGCGCCTGTCGCAGGTGCGGGACAGTCCGGAGAGCAGGAATTCCGGGCAAGTGTGCAGGAGCGACAGTTCCTCCAGAACTCATCCCGTCACCCATATGCGGGGTAACAGGGTGCACAATCATGGCCGGTTTTCCCCGCGTATCTCTTTGTTTTGCACCCACTTCAAACCGTCGGTCCGCGTTATGGTAGCCACCTCTATGGCCCCACCAACACCGCGAATGCCCACCGCGAGGTCCTGGGCCGTGATCGTCGTCCGGATCAGGAAGATGCCAAGATCGACACAATCCTGCAAGGGCAGCAAATTGAAGGGGATGGTGTACATCAAACGTGACTGCAACGCTTCCTGCAATCTTGCGATCTGCCAGTCGGCAATGTCGAGATGTTCAAGGAGGATGGAAAAGAGATCTTCATCAAATCCGCGCATGATGCGGCTGGCTATCTGGTGTTGCCCTCCGAAAGTCATACCAAAATCATCTGCGTTTTGCTCTACCGGGCGGGGACTGTAAGGGACAGTAAAGAGGAAAACGGAGCCGTAGGGCTTCTCCCTGTCATACCCGCCCACAACGAAAGTCATGCCATCGGCGGGACTTTCCGCATCGCCATATGCTTCACGCCAACGCCTCGCAAAAAATCGGCTGAGCTCCTGCGCATAGGTCGAGACCGATTGTCGGCCGTCCTGCAGTTCCAGTTCGAACTCAGGCATGAAACTATGGGCTGTTCGTTGTCCGATGATCGCGTTCCCGTAAGTAACGGCGGCGACCCAGTTATGAGGCTCGCCCAACGTCAGGAGTTTGGTGGCATTGTCATAATTGACATTCAATGGAGGTCCATCTTTCTGGTGGGCAGTCAAGGTAATGCGAGAGTCTGCTGCCAGGACAATCCCCTCCGGACCTTTGATGGCTATTCCCAAAGACACTTCCTTCTTTCCTCCGTCATGACGCGGCGTATCGCAGACTTTTGCCATGCAGTCTGTCAATGATATCAGGGCGGCGGCCTGCGATTGACTTGCCGCTTTCCTTTTGGGTGCCACCTCGCTTTGAAATGGGCTTTCTGGACCGCAAGAGAGAGCCAGACCATGGCCGCAAGCCTTGGTCTCTGCCGTTTTCTGGGCGGTTGGCCCGGGATGGTGGAAGGGGTGTGCCGCGGACAAGTGGCCGTGCAACATGGCTATACGCAGTGCATGGGTCGTGCAACTTCGCCGTCTCTGGTCCCGGCACCCGGCAATCATCGGTATAATGGCCAGGTCTCTGATCCCAGACAGGAGCAAGCAGCATGTCAGATACTGTCAACCGTTTTGCCATTCAATGCTTTACCCTTGGTACCGAGCGTGTCAAGGAAAAATGCCAGGATTTGTCCCAGGAAGAAAGTTTGAACCCCATGGGGTTCGGCCACAATTGTGTGAACTGGACCATAGGTCACATGTTAAAGACAAGGAAGTTTCTCCTGGGCACCCTGGGCGATCATTCTTTCACGTGGACCGACAAGGATGATGAAGCCTACGGTGATGCGGACACCGTTGAGGAAGCGGCCCAAAAGGCGGCCGGGGGACGTAGCCTTGAACAGTTACTGGAAGATCTGGATACAACCCTTGGCCTGCTGAAAAAGGCATTGGAGGAAAAGGATTTAAGGAGCTTTGAAGGGCAATACCCGTTCTTCCGGGGACAAGCTCCTGTACACGAAATCGCCAGCTTCCTGATATGGCACGAGGGCACCCATGTCGGTGAAATCAGTGTACTTTGCGAAGCTCTCAGGAATTGATCTTCCAGGGGGCATACCAAAGTCCATGCGCTACGTTTTCACAGTGCACCCATGGGAGCCATGGGGCAAGGCCCCGGGAAGGGGTGTGACCCGGTGTGCGATACATGGGCTGATGCAGTCCTGCTGCGCCCACACGTTAGGGTGTGGGGGGGGAGGCCAAGAACCAGTACCAAGCCGTGGGAGGGACTTCGGCCTGGTGAGGGGGGTCGCCATAGCGTATCCCTTTGGGCCTTGCCACGGCCGTGGCAAGGCCCAAAGGGACCAGCAATAGGAGCATAGGGCCCTCCAGGTGGTGCCTTCGTCCCTACGGACCCAACCAGGGCTTATCTGTGGGATGGTCTGCCAGCGTTTGCAGGATGAGAGAGACAGACAGGTACCTTCCCGTCGCCTGGCGCACCTGTCTTTATCCAGGCTCTGCTCGTCATAGTAGCGAGGAAGCTACTCTTGATGCCCCTGGGAGTGCCGCAGGTTTGCCCGGTTGCCACGCGGAGGCGTGACCGCAGATATGATCCCCCATGCTCCCGGCAATGGGCAATTGAGGGACAAATCCTGGTGGCAACTGATTTCAGGCTTGGCGCGCTCCATCCCGCAGCATCCAACACGGGAGTACGACAGGTGGTCCCTGTAGCGCCGAGCACCGGGAAGCCTTTATCCCCTTTGCCCCAGGTATCTGCTAGGCCGCCAGCTTGTAGGTACCATACCGCGCCTGACCGTTGGCGCGCGATACGGTCAGAAACGCCGCCTGAGCGGCCTGGCGGTTTTGCTGATTGCCCAGCCAAGTCTGCAACACCGGCTGTTGCAGGGCTCTGCCGTAGGAGAAACTGAGTTCCCATGGATGCGAACCCATGGCATTCATGGCATTGAGGTTCAGGGTCGCTTCTTCCGGTGACTGCCCGCCCGAAAGGAAGACGATGCCCGGTACAGCAGCGGGTACGGAACGGTAGTAGGTGCGGAGGGAAGCTGCGGCCACTTCCTCCGGTGATGCGGGAGGACCGGACAGTTTGCCCGGCAATACCATGTTGGGCTTGAGCAAGGTTCCTTCCAGTTCTACTCCATGTTCATACAAGGCATGGTAGGTATATTGCAGCACGGCTGTGGTCACTTCTTCGCAGCGATGAATGTCATGGGCGCCATCCATCAACACTTCGGGCTCCACAATGGGTACGATATCGGCTTCCTGGCACAGAGCCGCGTACCGCGCCAGGGCATGGGCATTGGCCGTAATGCACCGCTGTGAGGGAAGGACATCGTCAATGGCGATCACAGCCCGCCACTTGGCAAAACGGGCTCCCAGTTCGCCGTATTCCGCCAGCCGCTCCCGCAGGCCATCCAGGCCTTCGGTCACGGTTTCACCCGGACAGCCCGGCAAATCCTTGGCCCCCATGTCCACCTTAATCCCGGGAATGATGTGGCGCGACTGCAGCACCGCGCTCAAAGGCGTGCCATCCGCCCCTTGCTGGCGGATCGTTTCATCATAGAGAATGACACCACTGATGTTTTCCTCAATGTGGGGAGACCGGAAGAGCAGTTCCCGGTAATCCCGCCGGTTACTTTCGGTGGAATCCACCGCGATGCTGTCAAATCGCTTCTTGATGGTGCCGGAACTTTCGTCCGCGGCCAGGATGCCTTTGCCGGGCGCCACCAGGGCCTCCGCGGTCTGCCGTAACGTTTGTGCGTTCATGTTCAAGCATTCCCTCTTACTTGAATTGTCTTGGGTCAGGTAACAGAAGGGACCTGCCGCCCGCTCTGTCCCGAGCTTTCCTTCGGGCATTATAACCAATGCCCAAGTATCCACATGGATCTTAGCGCAGGCAATCAAACCGTCATCTGTGGGTTCTGTCCAACCTGCCCCCCGGAGATGCGGGCAACCTGCACAACCGGGTTCGCCACTGGCCCTGCCATGGTTCCGGGCCCCGGCCCTTACCCGTGCATCGCACGGGGATCAAGCCATGATGGTGTTGCGGGCATAGGCCTCGCCACGTTCCGTGAGGGACATCCAGACCGCTTCTTCCAGCGTGACCAGTCCCTGCGCCAGGGCCACGCGTACAATGCGTTGACCAAATTCCGTGGGCCAACCCAAATGCTCATGCAGGTGATCCAGACGGTTTTCCTCGCTCCGCACCATCTGTGTCTGATGTTGCAACAGATGTACCACCAGCATGCGCACCGCAAAGTCCCGCTTGTGGCGTCGGCGGCGCAGAAACCCGGCCATCAGTCCCTTGCGGGGTGCCGCGATGAGAACAATGACGAACACGATGCCCAGGGCCAGGGAAAGGGCCCCGCCGATGGACGCATCCACCTGGGTCGCGGTGAGGAAGCCCAGGACCGCCCCCAGAATACCGATGACCACACTCAGTCCAATCATCAGTTTCAGGGAATCCACCAGGAGATACGCGGTCACAGGCGGCACAATCATGAAGCCAATGACCAGAATGGACCCCACGGAATCGAAAGCACCGACCGCGGTGACAGAGGTCATGGTGATGAGGCCATAATGAATCAGGACGGGATTGAAGCCCAGGGCCATCGCCAGCGCGGGATCAAAGGTGGAGAGTTGCAGTTCCTTGTAGAACAGCACCATCAGCAGGGCGTTCAGACCGAGAATGGCCAGCATTTTCCAGAGCGTAAGCGGACCCAGCGTCCGGCCGAACAGTTCCAGACGCTCAAACACCGAGTAGACCAGATCCCCCTGGAACACGGTGTGTTCATCCAGGTGTGCATTCCGGGCAAAGAGAGAGATCAGGAGTACCCCCAGACTGAAGAGGGCCGGAAAGGTAATGCCTATCGCCGCATCTTCCTTGATCAGCCCGGTGCGATTGAGGAGTTCAATCAGGAATACGGTGATCACCCCCATGACCGAGGCCCCGACTACCAGCAAGGGGTGACCATACTGCTCCACCACGAAGAATGCCAGAACGATCCCCAGCAGCACCGTATGACTGATCGCATCCGTGAGCATGGACATGCGCCGCAATACCAGAAAGGTACCAGGCAGGGCACAGGCGGTGCTGACGGCGATCGCGGTCAGCAGGATTTCCCATTCCAGGCCTGACATTAGCCACCTGCCTCCGGGGATGCGTCCCTCTGCAGCACGGATTCAATGCCCTTCTCGGTAAGTGTCCAGCCGCCATCCGGCAACTGCTGTGCCAGCCCCTGCGCCCGCAGCACCCCCAGGGCGGTCGTAATGTTGCCCGGCGCGGAGATGACCATGCGGATGACTTCGGGTTGATGTCCATGCAATTGACGCCCGTGTTCCTTCCACATTTCATACAGGGCAGACAGCACACTTTCGGTCGTGACCTGCATGCGGTTCCGGCGTGCCCGCAACCAGCGCCAGAGCAACCCGCGACGTGCACCCACCAGGAGGGATGCCACCGTGATAAGGGTAAGAGCCAGGACCACCACGGGACCGGTGGGAATATGGGGTCCCATGGCGGATATGACGGCCCCTGTCACGCCACTGGCCGCCCCGCACAGGCCGGCAATAACGACCATGGCGCTCATCTGGTTGGTCCACTGCCGGGCCGCCGCGGCCGGGGCGATGAGCATGGCACTCATGAGAATTACACCCACAGCCTGCAAGCCCATGACGATCGTCACCACGATGAGGCCAATGATCAGAAGTTCCAGACGCCGCACCGGCAAGCCAAGGGCGACCGCGTAATCCGGATCGAAACTCACAAGCTTCAGTTCCTTCCAGAACACCAGCAGGAGCAGCAGTGCCGGCACACCGGCGGCCAACAGGGCGATCAGGTCGGATTGCACCAGGGCCGCGGCCTGTCCAAAAATGAACTTGTCCAGGCCGGCCTTGCGGGCTGTGGGCAGATTCTGCAGCAGGGAAAGCAAAAAGAGCCCCGTACCAAAAAACAGCGCCAGCGTCAGGCCCATCGCCCCATCGCGGTGGATCCGCGTATTGACATCCACCACGAAAATGACCAGTGTGGCCAGCAGTCCAGCGACGGCCGCCCCGGCCATCAGGATGCCAATTTCCCGCTGTTGCCACAGAAGAAATGACAGAGCCACGCCCGGCAAGGTGGCGTGGCTGATGACGTCGCCCAACAGGCTCTGGCGGCGCAAAAAGGCAATGGTGCCCAGACTGCCTCCCACGACCCCGATCCAGGCCGTGCCCAACAGGACATTCCGCAACGTGTAGTCCTGCCAGAACTGTGCCACCAAATCCAGCATGGGTCTGCATCCCGTCCGAACTGGCTAGACCCGCCGTGGCGTGCCGGCCTCAGACGCCAAACCGGACGGCAGGCCTACGGGTCCGCCAAAGGTGGCAATCAGGTTGTCCGGGGTAAAGGTAGCGGGCACAGGACCGTTGGCCATCATGCGCACATTGAGAAAGGCCATCCAGTCAAAATACTCCTGCACGGTGTTCAGGTCATGGTGTACGGCTACCACGGTCCGGCCCTGTTTCCGGAGGGCCCGCAATACCTCGACAATGGCCTTCTCGGTGGTAGCATCCACCCCCTGAAAGGGTTCATCCATGAAATAGATATCCGCGTTCTGCACCAGGGCCCTGGCCAGAAAGACCCGTTGCTGCTGTCCCCCGGACAATTCACTGATCTGGCGCTGGGCCAAGTCCAGCATGCCGACCTGGACCAGGGCCGCTTCGGCTTCCAGCCGGTCCTGCTGGGTGGGCCGCCGGAGCCAGCCAATCTGGCCATAGCGTCCCATCAACACCGCATCGGCCACCCGAGTGGGGAAATCCCAGTCCACTGAACTGCGCTGGGGTACGTAGCCGATGCGGCGCATGGTGCGTCGATTCAGACGGTCGCCAAAAAGCAGCACCGAGCCGGCCGCCGGTTGCAGCAGGCCCAGCACCGCCTTGATCAGCGTAGACTTGCCTGCGCCGTTCGGGCCCACGATAGCCATCAGGACACCTGAGGGTACGGTCAGATCGACATCCCAGAGGACCGGCTTCTCGCTGTAGGCCACCGTCAGGTCGTTGACTTCCAGGGCTGCCGGGGCATGCGTACTCATTCCGGGTCCACGGCTCCTGTGCCGGTCAGGGCCTGATAGATCGTTACGGTATTGTGCTGCAACATCCCCAGATAGGATTCGCCTTCGGATCCTGCGGGTCCCAGTGCATCACTGTAGAGTTCACCTCCCAAGACCAGTTGCCAGCCTCGGGCCTGGACCGCCGCCCGTACCGCTTCGATCGCGTCCTCGGACACGGAAGTCTCGACAAAAATGGCAGGGATCTGCTGGGCCACGATGGTGTCGGCAATGGCCTGAATATCGTAGGCACTCACTTCGGTTTCGGTGCTCAAGCCCTGCAAGCCTATGGTCTCCAGGCCGGTGAGGGCGGAATAGTAGCCAAAGGCATCGTGGGCGGTAACCAGATACTTCACAGGAATTTCGTCATCACTGAACATGTCGAGAATGATGTCTTCTGCCCGTTCCAGGAACGCCGTGACCACGGCCGCATTGTGGTGAAAGGCAGGTTGTTCCCCTGTATACATATCGTCCAGGACATGGGCGACGACATCGGTGGCTGCGCGCCACAGGGTGGGGCTGTTCCAGATATGGGGATCCACCAGTCCATCCTGGTCATGCAGAAACTGGGAGGTGAACTCCTCTGCGGTATAGAGGACATCACCGATGGCCATGACACAGCGGGTCTGGGCCAGTTCCGCCAGCGCATGGAGCATTTGGGCTTCCAGGTGCAGCCCGTTGTAGAGGATCAGGTCCGCCGCATTCAGCAGTTCGGCATCCTTGAGTGTCGGCAAATACAGATGGGGATCAAGGCCGGGTCCCAGCATGACGCTGACCTGAATATCCAGGTCCACGGGCTGAATGGCACCGGGTGCTTCGCCTTCTTCGCCCATCCCACCGGACCACGACGTACGGGCCGCAATTGCAGCAGGGGACCAAAGCGCGGGATCAATGGTGTCCAGGCCGGCAATCAGGCGTACCGTGTTGCCAATTTGGCCAGTGGTGGCCACGATGTGCAAGGTTTCCTGTGCGTCCAGGCCTGCGCGACAGAGCGTCCCGTCCGTCTCCGGCGTCCGTGCCGGATCGGAGTGGGCGCCTGCCCCACAGGCCGCCAGTAGAGGTGAGAGCCACAGAACCAGCAGGAGCAGGAAACCTCGACTCTGAATCCAGGGAATACGTATGTTAGTCATGTGGCATTTCGTTTCAACAGAGGAGTGCAAGTGCGATGCAGGGCCCTGCCTCAGGACCCCTTGGGATTGGCCACGACAATCATGCGGGCGATGTCATGGCCGATGACCGTTTCCACGCCATTGACCAACAGGCGCAACGGGCCATCAAACGGCATCTTTTCCTGGACAGACACCTTGGCCCGGGGCCGGAGTCCAATGTGGCCCAGGTAGGAGAGCTTCTCTTCTTCCTGGGTTAGCACCCGGGCTACTTCATGTTCCATGCACAAAGGCTGTTCCACCAGCAGGGCCGTGGATATCCAGGGCATGGTGCCATCCTTGGCGGGAATGGGGTCGCCGTGCGGATCGATGCTGGGGTTTTGGAGATGGTCATCGATCGCGTCCTCCAGCACCTCATCCAGTACGTGCTCCAGCCTGTCCGCAATCGCATGCACCAATTCCCAGGGCATGTTGAGGGTTTCCGTAAGAAACAGCTCCAGCAGTCGATGGTGGCGCAACACTTCCAGGGCAATCAGCTGTCCCCGGGGTGTCAGTTCCAGATCCTGGTACTTGTGATAGACCAGCAGCCCCAGGTCCCCGAGGCGCTTGGCCATGCCCGAGATCGCCGCCGGGGTCAGGTCCATGGCCGCCGCAATTTCCGAGTTGGTCACAGGCTTGCCCTCGCTCTGGAACTGGTATGTGATTTTCAGGAAATCCTCCTGGGCCCGGGTTACGTCTGCCGTTTCTCCATTTCTCATCCCATTCACCCGCACGAGGCCATTTAACACCAGATAAAGTATAAGTTAATACGACTTAAAAGTCAAGATAGAAGTGACAACTTTATTGTCTGCAGGCATGAATTGGTATGGGCCGAGAGTGTCGCCGTCTTCTGGCACAGGCACAGGACGGTTGGTCAGTGCCCAGGGCTGGCCCCTGTACCGGACATCCAGACCGTAACGGTGTGGGACAGGCGCAGACAGGGCTTCGTACATCCACTTGGCAGGCGCTTCTTCACCCCGGCCAGGGGCACAGGGACAGTACCGCGCATTGACAGGCCATGGCAAGGGTGCGATGAACCGGGAATCTGCACAGCCCCAGGGTGTTCCCGACAGGTTTGCTGTCTTGTTGGCCCCGCAGGTTCGCAGGCTGACGATGCCTTGGGCAAAGTGCCTGCTCCCGGAATACCGATGGTACAATCCTGATGTCTGTCCAGATTGCCTGCAGGGGATTTCGGTATTCAGGCCCTATCCGGATTCAGGTCTGACGCGCGGGGGCGTGCTTCGCCACAGTTGCCTGCACGCAGGATTCCCCCATGCCTTGCCATGCCTTGTTCTCCCACGTCGCAGATTGGTGGCTTTCCCCGGGAAAGATTCGCCAACAGCCCATCCTGGTATTCGCATGCCACATCTCTTTCGTGCCTCCCGACGCATTTCGGTTGCCCTGATCGCCTGCCTGGCAATCCTCTGCATTGCGCTCTTTGACGATGCCGGGACCGCCGAACTCTCGGCGGCGTCCACAGCGTCATCCGCTCCGGCCACATCCAGCGGGCTGGCATCCACGCCCTACTCCAACCGGCTGATCGTCGAATTTGGCTCGCCGGCCCTGTCCGAAGTGTACACGCGGGACCAGCTTGCACCGCGCGACGCCGAAACGCTTGTGACCCTGGGCAGTGCCCTGGAGGTATATGCGGTCCAGCTGGAGAATGAACACCAGAGGTTTCAGGAGCTGGTGCAACAGCACATTCCTGAGATCCGACCCAGTGGATTGCTGAACGCCGCGGGCCAGTATTCCCCCCTGACCTTTGCCGTGGTCAAGAATGCTGCCGTTTTTGAAACATCGGCGGATCTGGATCAGAGTGACCGGGCCTATGTCGCCTCCTTGCCCAACGTCAAGCATGTCTATCGGGACTTTGAAGTCTTTCCGCAACTGTATGCCGGACCGGCCCTGACCAGCCTCGAGAGCCTGTGGTCACGGCCACAGTTCGACCGCAGCCAGAGTGGCCGCGGCATCCGGATTGCCTCCATTGACGCCGGTCTGCACAAGAGTGCCCCGATGTTTGATGGTACCAGCTTCACGTGGCCGCCCGGCTATCCTGAGGGGGGCCTGGGTATCCAACAGGCCAACAATGGCAAGATTGTCGTTTCCCGCACCTACTTCAGACCGGACTATCCCCCCGTGACCAGTGACCATTTCGCCTGGCCGGGCAGTGGTTCTTCGCATGGCGTGCATACCGCCGGGATCGCCGCCGGCAATGTGGTGACCAATGCCAGTTTTCGCGGCACGCCCCTGCCCGTGCTGAGCGGTGTAGCGCCTGGCGCCTGGCTGGGCAATTATCGGGTCTTCTACCGGAGTCGGAGCAACAGAAACACATTCTTCACCGCCGAAGGTGTCGCCGCCCTGGAGGACACAATCCTGGATGGCATGGATATCGCCATTGGTTCGTGGGGCAGCGGACCGAGCATCAGCGTGCCTCCCCACAACTTCCTCGATTCGGCCCTGATCAATACGGTACGAGCCGGGGTGCAGGTGGTCATGGCCGCCGGGAACTATGGCCCCCTGCCTTTCTCTGTCGCCAATCCTTCGCCCGACTATCTGACGGTGGGGGCGGTGAGCACAACGGGCCGCTTTGCCATGGGGTATCTGGAAGCCCACACCCCAACCCAACCCTCGGCCCTGCTACTCAGTGATCTGCAGTTTACCCATGCCAGTCTGGGACCCCGCCTGGCTTCGGGTACATCCCACAGCTTTCCTCTTGTCTCTGCCCCGGCCTTGAGCCCTGGCAATGCCATGGGTTGTGATCCCTGGCCTGCCCATGCCCTGAATGGCCAGATGCTGCTGGTGCAACGGGGCCTGTGTACCTTTCGCCACAAGATAGAACAGGCGCAGGATGCAGGCGCCAGCGCCGTCCTCGTCTTCAATCATGCCGCCGGGGGACAGTCCCTGGTGCAAATGGCTTCCGACGGCAAGGGGAACATCATTCGCATTCCCTCGCTTTTCCTGGGTCATCAGGCCGGCCTGATGCTGTCCCAATTGCTGGCGACCTATCCGGACAACGTCTCCCTCCGTGTTTCCACGAAGGCCAATCAGGTGGGCAACCAGCCCCTGGTCATCCCTGACTTCAGCGGCCGGGGACCCACGGCTTTTGGCACCCTGAAACCGGACCTGGTGGCACCCGGCGCCCACATCATTTCGCAAGGCTATGGCCCCACGAATCTGGGGGCCGGAAGACACCTGGCCTACGGTCAAACTTCCGGAACCTCCATGGCGGCCCCCTTTGTCGCAGGCACCATTGCCCTGCTCAGGGAGAAATATCCGGCCTGGGGGTATGACAGAATCCGCTCTGCCCTCATGAACACCGCCCGGTACCAGGGCATTGTCAATCACGATGGTTCCGTGGCGCAACCCATTGACATGGGGGCGGGCCTGCTCGATGTGGAAGCTGCACTGGAGACTCAATTGCTGGTTTCCCCGCCGCTGGTGGACTTCGGCCGCCTGCAGCAGATCGCCAAGACCGGTTATACCCGTGAGATCCGCCTGACCAACGTCGGCGATTCCCGCGCCGCGTATGCACTTTCTGCCGTTCGCCTGACCCGCGCCGGCCCAGAGCAACTCCCCGGCATCACGATAGAACCGACCTCCGTCAATCTGGAGAAGGGTTCCTCCACCACGGTCACCGTCAGCCTCCAGCCGGGCGATGCGCCAGAACCGGCCTACCTGCAAGGCCATTTGGTGATCGCGGGCGAGGATACGGAGTATCACGCGCCTGTTTTCGCCTGGCTTGATTTTCCGCCTCCGCATCACCCCCTGGTACTGATTGATGCGGATCTCAGTCCCTTGCATGCCGACTATGCCTCCTGGTACCAGGAAGCATTGGACAGCCTGAATCTGGACTACACCTATTGGGATACCGCCCGCCATGGACCGGCCATTCCCGCCTGGATCAATACGGAAATCGGACCCAACGTCATTCTGCTTTTTGCGGGCGACCGGGATGCGGTCAAGGGGCAAACTCCCATGCCCATGGTGTTCTCAGACACCGACCTGGAGAAACTGGAACAGTATGTGGAAAACGGCGGCGCCCTGTGGGTGATGGGCAAGAATATCGACCGGGTACTGGAGGGATCGGACTTGCTGGCCTACATTTTGGGAACCGCCCAGATCCAGCACCGGACTGAAGATCGTCTGGGGCTCTCCCGGTTGCACCTGACCGCAGCGCCGACGGCACCTGCCTTATGGCA
>CAXXOQ010000127.1:0-16025 GCA_963664185.2 Caldilineaceae bacterium
AAACCGGTCTGGAGTGACGACACAGGAAAACGGCAGGTTACGCCCGGCACAGTCGTCCATTCCACCTCTGGGCGGCCGCGCAGATTCCCAGAATTTGTTTGAATCCAGGAGGCCTCTCCTGATCAATTATAGTGTCAGACACCAGGGCCTCCCGGCGGCGCAGGCCTGTAATCCAGATCAGGAGTGATTGGTCCCGATGGCTGACGAAACGGCATACGCCTATGTGGGATGGCATGAACCTGTACTATGGGGCCGTGAAGGACAACCCGCACTACAAGTGGCTGGATGTACACTTGCTGATGGTCAATCTGGTCCCTCAGCTCACGGTCGTCCATACCCGCTACTACACGGCTCGCATCAAGGCCACGTTCCCCGACGATCCCGGACCCGGCCGGCAACAGATTTACCTTGAGGCCTTGCAGTCCCAGGAGCGTATCACGATCAGGAAGGGGATCTACGCGGATTGGCCCCAATGGCAAACGGTTGGACGAGAGCCAAGGGCCTGGCTTCCCCCGATCTGTTCCGGCCCCGCCTGGAGGAGGCAGAGGCCAGAGCGGTAGGTCGCATTCTGCAGCGCACCAAGGGGCGGCAACCACCTACCCATCCTTTTGTACTGGCGAAGGTCCGGCGCACGGAAGAAGAAAAAAGGATCGGACGTGAATCTGGGCCACAGACCTGCTGAAAGATTCCCTGGGTTGCCGCCAAGGCCAGACGGCCCCTTGTGGTCACCAATGATTCAGATTTGGCCTATCCGCTGGAGGTGGTCCCAGGAATTCGGGGTCAAGGTAATTCTGGTCAATCCCATTTCTCGAGTCCAGTCGCGCTGCCGGGTTACGCCGCATCCGGGTGCACCGTCGGCTGCAACTGCAAGACCACAACACCTTCGCAACAGCCAACTGCCGGACCCCGTGGTCACAGCACAGGGCCGGGAATTGGCCCGACCGGCGGCCTGGTCATAAAAAAAACCCTCCACACTTGTGTGGAGGGCAGGGGATCCGGTCCTGCGAAGAAGATCAGATAGATAAATACGCCCCTTTGGACACACTTATACGATCAGGTCCAGCGGTTTAGGTCAAGACGGATATCAGCAGCAGGGCAATCGCATCATAAATGTATGGCTAATGTATGCCTTAGAGGAGCTTGCGCATGACCGCTACCAGAGCCACCTGGCCCGTTTGGCCTCGCTGCCGCCGATGGTGATAGAAGCGTGGGTAGCTTCCTTCCCGCCTCATTACGCCCAGCGCCGCCCTATACCGCGCTGGGCGCACGGTGGCCCGACTACCCCGGATCGACCGCTTACCGCGCCTGTGGCCACAGTCGTGCGACCACGGGGCGAGTCCCACCCGCGAGGTCAACGCCTTGCTGTCCCGTGGATCCCGTGCGGGCCGAAAGGCCACCTGCGTGGCCGTGGTCCAGAGTCCCACCCCCCGGTATACTGCGGTACCGTGCAGCCTGGCGACAGAGGGTCCCACGGTTCTTCCGCCGTGCCGGGTACGCCTCATCCCGCGTGCGATCGCCGGGTCAAGCCAGTGGATAGGCTGCCGGGTGGACGGACCGACGCCGGCACTTACGCCCTGATCCCGCCAACTACGCTCCTGCACCCGCGGTGCGACCAACTGTCGAGGCTTACGCCGTAGCGGCCTGCCACTCCTCGGTTCTTCCGTTCTTGTCTCCTTGGCTGCATTCAGGTTCGGTCAGAACGGACAGTGTGCCGATACCGGAGCATTGCGGTATGTCCTGCGACCCAGGTTTCCCAATCGGGTTTGCCTCGGGGACGCACCCACCGGGTGGCCTGTTCCTCAAACCGGTTGTAGCGACGATTCCACAGGCAGGCATGCCGCTGGGGGAGCCGGGCCAACAGGTATGACAGATTGGTGGAATACATCATATAGATGCGGGCCTTGGCCTGCACTTCTACCTCACGTTGCCGTTCCGGGGTAGGGGCCACCAGGGGCAGGAAGGCCTGGATCTGGGCCAGCCGATGCCAGCGGTCAAGTGGATGCAGGGGACGCTCCAGCCCTGATTCGATGCTCACCCAGACGTGGGTGTCCCGTCGAGTCAGCCTGATATCGGCGGTGACGGTTCGTGTCGGCACCGTTACACAAAGCTGGGTCGTGTAGCCGGCTTGCCGCGCCAGGGTAGCAAACAGGATGCTTTGCCCGTAGTGGGGCTTCAGGGCATGACCGTAGCGATCCTGCAGGGTTTCGATTTCACTGCGTACGACCGGCTTGTGCTGCTGGCGCAGATGGTTCTTGCCTTCCGTGGTCAGCCGGAGGATGGGGACGGAGCGATCGGTATGCCAGGCCAGGACTTCCTCCTGAATGAGTCCCTCCGCCCTGAGCCAGGCCAGGGGCGCAGAGGCGGGATTGCCAGGGACATCCGGTAGCGCAGACCGTGCCAGCTGGACCGACAGGCAGGACCAGCCCTCCCGGCCCAGCGTCGCCAGCAGGGACAGGGCCTCGGTGGTCACCGGACCGGATGTGGCTGGCGCGGTGCTGCGATGGCTCGGGTCAGTGGTCTGCCAGCTCATAGGGCCGGCCAACGCGTTGGCTGCGTCTCAACCAGGTGGAGAGCTACCATGCGCTGGGGCCTTGCTGCGTGCCAGCCACGACCTGGACCGCAGCCTCGGCGGTCTGGCTCCGGACCTGCCGGGGTGACAGCATCGGTCCGCTGTGGGCCAATGTGCTGGGTCCGGGAAAGGGAGGGAACAGGATCGGTAGCGGTTCCCCGTAGCGGGAGACCCGCTGTTCCCGGTGCACTGCATGCCATGGCACGTCGTTCCGGGTCTGTGGCGAGACATGCAGTTCCTGCCCGCGACCGCGGATGCGTCGGCCTGTTGCCATCGACTTCCGTGTTGTCACATACAGTGGCCGGGCAGCCACAGCTGACCCGCACCGCCCACGGTCCCGTCACGGGTTGCCCTGCCGAGATCACGGTTTGGCAGATTTCAGGCCAGGGAATTGAACCAAAGGTGCCCCATACCCGGTTGCAACCCGGAGGGCTTGCTGGAAACCCGCCTGACTGCTCGCGGGGCACCATCCCGGACTGGCTGCATGCGGGCAGATCCAGTCCAGGACCGGCTGTAGCCGGGACGGGGGTAGCCAGCACCCGGTTCCCATCAGGCTTCCGGGCGTGGTATTCCGACCCCACGGCGGACACTGAAAGTCACCAGCCTTCCTTGCGGTAGGTGGCGGTGGCCGTACCCCGGAATTGATCCGGCATCTGGCTTCCAAAAAACTGCATCAGGGGTTGCATGTAGTTGTCCACAGTCCATTCCACCTCGACCTGCACTTCACCGCCGGGACTGTCCGGCGCCGATACTTTCACGACCTGGGCATCACACACGCAATGCTGCAAGGCAGCCTCTGCACTGTCCCGGGCCTGTTGCTTGGCACCGGTAAAAGCGACAGATCCCATGCGTGCGCCCACATCGGCGGCATGCTGGGCAGCATTGCGAGCTTGGCCCACCAGGGCAAAATTCACCATTACCAAAGCCAGAAGCACCATGAGGGGCATGGTAAGAGCGGCCTCCACCATGTCCCCTTCACGCTGGCGCCAAAACGAAGTCATGACTGTCATGGGAAGCCCTGCCTTCATGGGCGTATGGTCGCGGAAGCTGGTTGGGCCTGGTTGTCCCTGCCCAAAGGCTTCCAGGTAGGGCAGGCTGCAGCCACCGTCATCGCTAACGGCCAGCCCCTCGCTCCCCTACAGGTTTGGGTATCCAAAAGAAAGTTGCGCATCTTGCTTCTCCTGCAATTCCAGGGGCACATGGATAATATTATATATCAGTTCTAATTTTTTGTATACAGGGAAAATGGCCGATCACGAGCCTGCAGCCGGTACTTTGGCGCTGTACTTGGGTGACACTGCCCAAGACCACAAAGCAACTGACAGGCCAGGGATGTCACCAAAACATGCAGGATCTTCCTTGTGTGCGCCATTGATGTCCCGGTTCCAGGATCGACTGTTGTCTCTTCCAGGTTGTGGAGGATTGTTCTGGACCAGCTACAGGTTTTGCAGGTCTGGGCTCAATGGTTACTTGGAGTATTTTTATGGTGTCCTGGATGGCCATGAAAGAGAGTGCTTGATGTCCCATAGGCAAGCGTCCCTGTGTGTCTGACTATCTGAGTGTGGGGCGTAGCCCCAGGTATTTCCGGGCGCACGGTGCGCGCCCGGGCCACTTCAGAGATAGCCGGGGCAACCTATCAGGAGTGGTAGCTGCGGACTTGGAATGGGGCCACGATAGAGGCATCGAATGAAGGCATCAACCAGGTAATGTACGGCCATCCTGAAGCGTCCTGAGGCAAGCATCGGTTCCGCAAGTACGGACGAACTGGGTGGAAGTAGGCACCTGGGCATCCCTGGCCTGATAGCGGACTGCCAAAGGACCCCAGCTCACGGAGGAGTTGGCGACCGAGGGAACCATCACCAGCTAGCCCTGACGACAGAGTACCGATCACTGCCGTACGTTCTTCCAAGGCAACCAGATGTATCGGGGAGGTTCCACCAGCCCAGGAGCATCTGAATCCTTGAGGACCGTTTTGCTTTCCGTCCCGGTGCTATCGGGAGGGCTCGGGATCGACAACAACTGTGTTGAAAGTCAAGGTCTGGAATGGCAGAGCGGAGCGGCAGTGCAATGACTTCACAACAAGGTCTACCCATGACGATCTGACACGCCAGCTACCTCACGCACCGACTTGGTTGCGGACCAGACGAGGGCACGGGCGCATGGCAAATAAGGAAACTTACCATTGATGAGTTATTCCGCGAAGTGAAGCCGCTGGAACGACCTAACGACCTTCCGGCTGCTTCACTTCTGATCCAAGCGATTGACACGGACCCCTTGCTTGGGGTTGCTACAGTATTGCTTAACTGGACCGATTCTTTTCCAGGTAGTGAGCCAAGAGTTCGGCGTCAGCCAAAAGATCCAGACTTGTGGAACAATCGATTCCGTCCAGAACTCAAGAGAGCAGCGCAAGACTTAAGGGCACAAGGACACACCAACGTTCTTGTCCAAGGGTATATGCGTTTACCTACTTGGTTTGCTGCGGGTGTGGAGTTGGGGAAAACTGCAGGTTTTCAAGTTACTCCCTTCCAAAGCCAACAGCCTTGGTCCTCAGAAGGAGAGTGCAGTGAATTCGCAATCAAGCATTTCACTACAGACTTGGGTAGTGGTAATGATCTGGCAGTTGGCGTAGTCCTGTCCGTTGACCTGTCACAAGATGTGGTGGCATACCTGGACCAACAGCAAAAGAATGTAGGGAAATACGTTTGCATCTGTCCGGAGAATGGTGCTAGCAACCAAGCAATTCACAATGCAGCCGAGGCCAGAGGATGGGCATATAAAGTTCGCGACTTGATTCGTTGTCTTGTTGGGTCATGTGGACCTGACCAAATCCATCTCTTTTTGGCGGCTCCTCACAGTGCCATTCTCTTGTTGGGTCACCTGTGGGATCGAATGCCGACCACGCAACTCTATGAGGATTTAGGTTCTAACAATGGGTATAGTCCTTCTTTTGTAATCCCAAACTAATGCTACATTAGATTCTGGACATCCTGGATTGTGTCACAGTGGACGAGGATCAAGACAGGCCCAAGCGCACTTTACGGTTGTCTTTTTCAAATCGGTGTGTATGTCGCCCTGCTGTTGCCTGTAGTAACCCTTGCCCTTTGGTCTCATACGCAGATGGGTATGGTACATTTCTGGCAACCGGGTCTGGTCTCGTCTCTCGTGGCCATATCTGTGACAGGAATAGCGCTTCCGCTTGTGGACTTGGGGATTCTTGGCTGGCGCGCAGTCAGATGCTTGAATGACCGGGAAAATCCTGATTCTGTCCGCCCTGCGCAAGTTGCTGCTCATGGGACATGCCGGGAGATCGGACCACTTGCCCATTCTCGGCAGGTGGGTTCCAAAGCCCGGTCTCTGCCCGCATCGGTATTCCTTGGCGTATGGTTCTCCACGTGACACCGGTTGGCGGGATACTGCGCAGGGCTGTCATCTGGCATCGCCGGAAACGCCTGACCGCAGTTACGAATATGTATGGAGCTGGGCGCAAGACAGACGATACTATTGCCACAAACATGCCCTCGTGGCCACAGGATCGCTGAAGACGTAGGGACAATTGCGGTACAATCAAAACTGGCCAATGGCTTGGATACCTCACCTTGGCCTGATGCACTGGTGCAACGCTGTTGAGAAATCGGATGTCCCAACGTCGGTGTAGCCCGCGATCCTTGCACAGGCAGTGGCACCACTGCCAGGGTTGCCTGTCGACCGGGGGATTCTGGTGTGGGGCTTGATTGGAATCAGAAATTCTGTCGTTTGGTCGTTGACACACTGAGGGCCACCTCTTGCGTTATTTGTCTCATAATGCCATCGTCTGGGCAATCCGTGAGCTGCGCCGAAGCTCTCATCCCTTCCTGGGCATCACATACTTGGCGTGCAAGAAGGCCAATTTGCCTGTAGGTGACACCAGGGAAATCGGCTTGGATGCTGTAACCAGGGACCACCTTGAGGATCATCATTACCTGGATCCTTACAGCAAGTATTACTTTCAACCATTCAGGAGCAACAGATACTGGTTTACAGTGGAGGGATATCCATTCGGTAGTTTGCATGTTACCGATACGCAAACATTCTGGCCAGTGTTCATTCGTCATAAAGGAATGTCCCAATGGGGCTTCACTGAGGATTACGTTGACACAATAGGGCAGATTGTCAATATCCTGCCTGGTTTTGGTGCTCTCCCGCTTGACGCCATTGCCATATGGACCGGCAAGAATTGCGTATGGCATGACAGTGCGACGCTGGTATCAATCATTGCCTGGTTTGAGGAAAGTTATCATATAACCGAGGCTGAGAGGACCTGGCTCTTCACGTTGTCAGATCCCCTGTCACGACCTGCGGAAGGCGCACTTTTCGATGATGAACCGGCAGACTTGAAATTCGTCGCTTACGAATTCAGGCCCCCACCTGATGCGCCGCGGGAGAGGGCAGGGACGCTGACCGCCATGCATCTTGCCCATATTGGCCCTGCCAGGAAATTTGCACTGGAGCTTGGCCAGCGGTTAACCCTGATTGCGGGTGATAACGGCTTGGGCAAATCGTTTCTGCTGGATGTGGTCTGGTGGACCCTTACCGGAAAATGGGCCACCCACCCCGCGATGCCCTTTGGTAAGCCCCGGGTAGCGAAACGTCCAACGATCAGGTTTGAGATTCAGAATGAAATCGGACAATTCTTAAGCGGTTCCAGTTATTTTGATTGGGAAAATCGTCGATGGATTACGCAGGACGACAGGCCATCCGCCGCCGCACTGTGCATTTATGCTAGGGCGGATGGTTCCTTTGCCGTGTCTGACAGGATTCGCACGAAGTTGCAACCCTCCAATCCGTCTGATGTGCATTACCTCACAAGTAGCGAAATTTGGGACGGGAAATCCGGAGAGATTGAGGGTCTGGTACGCGATTGGGTCAATTGGCAACTTGCGTATGACCCGCGTGTATTTGCCCAACTCACCAACGTATTGGAATGCTTGTCACCTGACGATCTTGGTCCCTTGGTGCCAGGAGACCCCACACGCATACCAGGAGATCCACGACAGATGCCCACGATCAGGCATCCCTATGGCGACATTCCCATCGTGTTTTCCTCAGCCGGTGTTCAGCGTACTTTGCTTCTTGCCTATGTCGTCATTTGGTCTTGGCAGGAGCACATGCTGGCTGCTGAGCAGACTGGGGAAGAACCACTGGGTACCATGGTGCTGGTTGTTGACGAAATCGAAGCCCATCTGCATCCCCGGTGGCAGAGGACTATATTGCCTGCCTTGCTGCGTATCGCCAAGATGCTCAGCCCAAATCTCAAAATACAGATTGTGGCATCCACGCATTCACCAATGGTTCTGGCATCCGTGGAGCCAGATTTTTCTGACGAGTCCGATGCGCTGTACCATCTCCGGCTTGAGGAAACGGATGTGATTTTGGAACCTCTGGAATTTCAAAAATATGGTAATTTTTCCGCCTGGTTGACATCGCCGGTATTTGGACTGCGACAAGCACGTTCCCGTGATGCGGAACAGGCGATTGAGGAAGCCAAAGCCGTACAGCTTGACCGGACTCCAGATGTGGCTGTGATTCAAGCGGTTTCAGATGATCTGCGAAGCCTATTGGCTCCGGATGATCCCTTTTGGCCCCGATGGATATATTTTGCGGAGCGATTTGGCGTCAACCTATGATTCCCGTTATCCCCCAGCCAGAATATCCCGGCTTTGACAGTGAGGTGCGTAAGCCCGGACTTAAATTTCTTGAACGTAATGCAAATCCATCAAGTAAGGAATTCAACAGACACAGGTACTGGACCCGGGCAACCAGGCATCTTATGGCATCGTACTCGCGTCTTTGTGCCTACACTTCACTGCGACTGATCGATACCGGATCGGTAGATCATTTTCTTCCCAAATCCCAGCACCCTTACTTGGCCTATGAATGGCATAACTATCGACTTGCAAGACAGAAGATCAATGCGCGCAAGGGAGATTCGGAAAGGGTTGTGGATCCATTCCAAGTCGAATCCGGTTGGTTCGTCCTGGACCTTCCGAGCTGTCTGATTCGTCCCGGAGATGATCTTGACAAGGGAACACAGGAAAGCATTGATAAAACCATTGAGATTCTACAGTTGAATGACGATGAAAATTTGGTCCAGGAAAGATGCGACTTGCTGTGGGAATTGGCCACAGGCCAAATAACGCTGGGATTTCTGGATCGGTTTTATCCATTTTTGTCTGTTGAGGTGCAGAGACAAGGGATGAAGCAACGTCTGGGTGAGGTTTTTAAGGAGCTTTAGTGGTCCCCGATGGCGGTGAGTGGTGTTCTGCTGGCCCTGCAGATCCGACATCTCTGGACGGTCTCTATCGGCGCGGGGACATCCGATATGGATGCACATCGCCAGCGGACAAGGCATTGTTGGGGGCATGCAGGTTTCCTGAGAGTATGTCGGTAGCAAGCGGTCCTGTACCCAATTTCCGTTACTTGGGCCAATGGAATTTCCGAGCCAGGCACACGGGGCAGGCCTCTAGGTCGTCAAGCACGGCCTCCATGTAATGTATTCCTGAACCCAATCCTCTGGATCCTCATGGGCCAGCAGAATGATCATCAGGGATCTGTCCCCCCCAGCCTCTGCGGCATCCCTGATTGGGCGGTTCATCGACCATTGATCCGTGGACACAAAACGATTTGTCCTTGGTCGGGGTTCTTCCATCCTGGACATGCGTGAGGCTATTCTGACCGCTTGCATGGTAGCCACGCGTAGCCACCACATCTGTAGTCATGCCCGGGAAACGCACAAACAGGTGCGTTTCTTTCCATGCCGTTTGGACACTTGGCAGCATAGCGTAACCCACTATGAAATGGGAGCGCGATTGCCTTGGGTGGAATAGCTGGGACACCGGGCAGGTGACCGCAGCGCACGGGCTGTAACCATCCAGGCTGCCAGCGCCCGGCGCCTGCTGGGCCGCGCCGCTCGGGAACTCCCGGCCCTGTTTCCCTTTACCGCATCGGACACCGAGGCCCTCCAGGACGGGAGCCGCTGCGATGCGGGAACCTCCCTGTCACGCGAGAACGGTCGTCATGGCCCTGGCCCGCTATCCCGAACCCCTCCGGGTCCGCCCAGCATCTGGGCAGGCTACCTCCGCCTGGGGGAACGGGATGCCTCCCTAGGCAACACCCCGAGGCCTGGGGTGCTGGGCCGCCCACAGGCCTGTAGGGAATGGGCAGGTCGCAACGGTGGCCACACCGGTCGCGGGTTGCCCCCACCTGCCGGATCAAAGGGGTGCCGGATCCAGACGCCCAGGGGCCGCCGGCAATCTCGGGTTGCGCCAGTCGCTTGATGGCGGTCTCCGTTGCCCACCCGGGCAGCGGATCAGGGAGACAAGCCGCCGGCGCCGGTGCCGTGTGCTCCCTGGATGCGGTCCCGGGTCCCGGCCTCCGGGCGAGGTGGCGGGCGGGAACACGACGGTGCCCCAGGTCGGCCGGGATCTGGGGTATAATACGGTGGGAGGAATGGTGTGATGGGCCAATTGCACGACAGTCGGTACCGGAAGTTGCATCAGCAGCGTGCGGTCATGCTGGAATGGGCCCGGTACGTCAGCCAGGCGCTGGGCCTGGGAGAGGTGGATCCGGACTCCCTGGATGTCCATACCACGGCCTATACGTCGGATAGTATCCAGACCCGGCTGGCCGACATGGCCTGGCTCTTTCGGACGGAGCGTGCGGTTCGGCTGCTGCTGCTGTCGGAATACCAGTCGACGCGGGATCCGGTGTTGCGTTTGCGTCAGCTGCACTATGCGCTGGGGCAGTTGCTGGCGGGTTATGAAGCGGGTCGGTTTCGGGTGCGGGAGGGGTTGCCGACGCCGGTGCTGCTGTCGCTGTATACGGGCAGCGAGCCCCACGCGCCGAAGCCGGTATCGGAGTTGCTGGGGGATTCGCCGCACCCCCTGGTGCAGCTGGAGGTACCGACCTTCCATTTTGACATGCTGCACATGGCGGCGGCGCGGATTCCGGACCGGGCTCTGCTGCACATCCTCTTTGGGGTGGAGCGGGAATTGGAACCCGCCGTATTGGTGTCGCTGGTGGAAGACTTTGTGGCGCGGTCGGAGGACGTGGCGCTCAATGAAGCGCTGGTGCTGTTCGCGGCGGCGACCCTGAGCCGTTGGGCCGGGGTGCAGGATGAAGGGGGGCGGCCCCTGGTCACGGAGGCGACCCTGGAGCAGATCAGGCATATAGGAGAGTTGAAGATGCAGGCACAGATGCTGCAGGACCATCTGGATCGCAAGATGGCCGAGCGGGAGGCCCTGGGCGAAGCTCGGGGTGAAGCCCGGGGAGAAGCCCGGGGAGAAGCCCGGGGAGAAGCCCGGGGCGTGGCCCAGGGGCGAGTTGAGGGCGTGGCCCAGGGGCGAGTTGAGGGTGTGGCGTCGGAGCGCATGCAGACGTTGCTGGAGGTGGCCGCGGATTATCTGTCCGCCGCCGGGCTGGCCTCGTGCCGGACCGCACTGGCCACCCGTACGGCCGACCAGATGCCTCCGGTAGTGGAACTGCTGCAGGTGGTCCGCACCGCGGAGCATCCCGGACAGGCGGTGGAAGACCTCTTGCGGCACCCTTGGACACCTTCCGCCTGACCGACTGCCACCACGGCTTGGGGCCAAGGGCTAGGGGGCAATGCCGGGCCCTGGCTTGGCCCATGCACGGGGACAGCACGCGGCGGCGATCATCCGGGTCCCCGTTGCCTTTGTGTGCCTGGCGTCAATGCCGTCCTTATATCCCGGGGTGTTGCATCACCGCACCTTGCCCCGCGGGATCCGGGGCGTCGCCATCCGGCCTTGAGGCGTGTCCCTCACCCAGGTTGCAGTCCCCTTGCGGTTCCGGCCGGATGGCGACGGAGTGCCGGAAACCCTCTTTGGTTTCTGCCGGGGCCGTTTCCCGATCGCATGCCTCCTCCGGGACGCCACACAGCCCTGGGGACTGCACCCCGGTCAGGCCCGTTTCGTGCCCGGCCTGCACTTGCACGGCAACGTCATCCTCGCCGTTCGCACCGGGGCCAGTCTCGCACGCCGTTGTCCGCGGGACCGCTTTTCCCGGCCTCATGTGACCCGCTTGGCCTTTGGCCGTCAGCTGCGGGAACGATGCAGGGCCACGGGGGTAAACTGCCTGCCCGCCTGGTCCGGGTTCCGGACCTTCGGCCATTATGGGCGGACAGTTCCCGCTGACCCCTGAAAACTGTCCAAACCATTGGTCTTGAAGGTACAGCACGTATACAACCCGCATGCTGTTACCCTGGGCATACAAACTTCCCCGGACACGGGTTTTCTGCATCCCGTTCCCGGTGGATTCAGCATCACCCGGGTCTTGCCGATCATCAGCGCTCTGCTCTCGCTCAGGGAAGCCAGCACTCGGGAGATCGGAAATCCTGAAGTGCAAGTGTAGCCGGTGGGTCAGGTTCGCATGGGCCCGTTGCGGGCCGATGCAGCGTGGGCAGGATAGCCGCTTGAGGACAGAAATTGCCTGACCTTTGCTGAGCGATGACACAAAGGGGAAGAAAGGGCCAAGGTCTCTCTTGCAGCTGCCGACAGCATAGGGTACGGGGTGTTACGATACAATCGGCCAGAATGCAATTTGTCGTGTACGGATCCGCGCTTCTGGCGTGACCATGCGCTATCCAGGGATCCCATCCCTTCTGGCCCGATTCAGGCAAAGTGACACACGCAACTCGTTCCTGGAAAGCATGACGCGGTTGCTGGATTACGGAGGTTCGCGGAACGGGTACGATAAGTCGCGTCTTGATGGCTGGGCGCAAGCCATGCACAGAACTTCATCCTGAAACGGCGGAAGAGTCACTCCTGGCGATCTGGGAGGAAGCAGGGCGTTATATGTCCTCGGCTATTGGAACAATACGCGCAATAACCTCGAATCCGGCAAATCAGACTCCTGAGTGATGCCCGCGGTTATTGCGCAATGGCGTTTGCGCCTTCGGCAGAGACGCAGATGGCAAAAGATGCACAATCTGCAGATACCAGGATTCAGGTGGAAGCGGCCGGGTGGCATGTACCTTGGCCTCCACCGGGAGCCCTTGGCATTATGGGGAAACACCCCCTGGCGCGTTCCCGCGCATTCCTGCCATGGCGGCGCAGGCGCAGGTCCCAAAAGCGGTAAGGGAAGCCTCGCTTACCGACTGGGTTCTTGCCCTTTTCCAGACCGGGCAAAGGGTAATGCACGCGGAGGAACGGAGGAGTATCAGATTCAGGCACAGAGGCCAAAGGAGCATCTGGATCGCAAGATGGCCCAGAGAGAGGCCCAGGGGCGAGCTGAGGGCGTGGCGGTGGAGCGCATGCCGTCTTGGCTGGCGGTGGCAGACCTCTTGTGGCATCCTTGGAAGCCCTTATCCTGACCGACCACCCCGTTGCCGGATCCTGGTGGCTGTCCAGGTACAGGATGGGGCGTGGTGCTGGAAGCGGGCCTGCGGGAAGTCCGGCATGGTCACGGCATGTTCATACGGAACCAAATCGACAGCCCCTGTAGCCCTCAGGGCGCATGGCTACCGCCAGCGGCGGGAACGTAGGGCGACCCGTGAGATCCTGCGCCCATGGCGGTGCCAGACTTGTGGGTAATGAGGAAGCGGGTACCCGCTTGCGCAGGGCCCGGATGGCCTGGTTCAGGCCCCTTGCCCGTGGTCTGGTGTCTATCATCAAGGCTTACAGTCGGTTCCAGCCCTGGAAGCGAGTCGTGGTCAGGACGCCTTGCAGAACGGTGAGGTCTTCAGCATCCTGGAAGATGTACGATGGATGTCCAGAAGACATGATGGGTATACGCCGCAAGTTTGGGATACGTTTCCCGTGTCCAGTGCGCCTCCCATTGCCACTGGTTGCCGATAGAGCCCGGTAGCAATCTGGTCAAAGTGTTGGGTTTCCCTGCGAAGCATACAGGGCACCCTTCCTTAACTTCACGCGCAGTTCGTCCTGCATGTCCTGCCAGGCATCTGTGCTTGCCATCTCCATGCTCTCTCCCTGACGCAAAACCTGTACTGTCTGGAATGGTTGCTGACCGGTGGCCGGAAGGCTGAGAAACAATCCGGCTGCAGGACTTGTGGTTGGGCCTGGATCGCAAGGCAGTCACCCCGCCTGTGGTCAAACCAATTTCGGACCGTCACTGGCTTTTGACGCAATAACCGGGTGAAAGACAAAGACGATGCTCCCTCATGTGGTCAACCTATATCCCTGTTCGTGTAGCCAGACCCGGATAATACTGGAGAGAGGCGTGTGACGTGCGGCCAGACACACGAACGTCTCTTCCAGCCTGGCCTGGGAAATAAGATGTTCCTTGACGGCAATCCAGGCCAATCGTTCCAGCCCCTCAACAGCCTCTTTTCGGTTTCGCAAGTGCTGACGCCCATTGAGATCCAGATCGTCGATCATAGCTTTGGCCCGGTCATGACGTTCCAGATTCAAGTCCGGACGCGGCAGTATGGAACCGGTAAGGGTGTCAAACGTGAAGTAGGCTTCGGGCCGTTCGGTCTGGAATTCTGTACAGGGATCCACATAACCCATCGGGGGCCACTTGGAACCCTTGGCCCGGTTGCAGGCCGTGCAGACCAAAAGCCAGTTGGACCACTGATACACCAGTTCCGGGAACTGGCTCACGGGACGGAAGTGGTCAACTTCCTCGTTGGATCTCGCCTCGCAGTATGCGCAAAGACCTTGGAAAACCCTGTGCAGGTCATCCCGGAATTCTCGCCAGTGGGTATCGCCCGGCCGGTTGCCCTCCCGCTCTTGGTAGTAGAGAATCCAGCGAGAGGTATAGTGTTTCCGTATTTCCGCCAGGCCGGCCGGTTCGGATCCACGATCTATCCTGTGCATGAGGGAATCGGTCACCCCTCTTTCACGTATCTGCCGGGTTGGCCGGGGCATCGGTATGGACCTGACGCAACACGTCGACAAAGTGCGCCAGCTGGGTGGACATGGGACCCTGCACCAGGTCCTGGCTGATGGTTCGGCGCAACTGCTCCAGTTCCCTGGCTTCTGCAGATGACAGATCCTTTTGTAGCTGCAGGAACTGGAGCCTTTCCAAATCCTCCGCTGCCTTCTCGTCCGTAGGATCCGATACCCCCAGCCAGTAGCGCAGGATTTCGTCGGCCGTCCAACCCGTGATGTCCACTTCGTTGCAGGAAACGGTCACGCGGCCGTTTTCGTCCCGCTGCAGCCGTTGCACCTGCCCGGTCCGGAGTCCTGCCACCATGAGGGGCGAGTGGGTGGAGCAAAAGATTTGCAGATTGGGGAAGTGGCTCGTCAGGGTCGGAATAATCCGGCGTTGCCAGGACGGGTGCAGATGGGCATCGATCTCATCAATGATCAGGATACCTGGCCGTTCTGCCAGATCCTCTGGATAGTCATAATACGTCGCATAGCCAATGAGCAGGTGCGCCAGCCACTGGATGATGGACTGTGTGCCCTGGCTCAGGGAATTGAGTGGCACGGGTCCATCAATGGTTTGGAACTGAGGATAGAAACCATTGTCGTCTTCATCAACCCCCACGAATTCAATGGGAAAACCCGCGGTGATCGCGGTAGCCATCTGGCCAATCCTGTCCACGATGTCCCGGAATACAGGTTGCTCCTTCACAAAGGATCGGTAGTGCAGTTCAATGATGGCCTGAATGACGGTTTCGTCGCTGACCAGGGAAGCATCCTCAGAGACCAGGGCCATTCGCCTGCTCAATTCTGGGTTGTCTTCTGTGTCCTTTTGTTGCGCAGTCTTGGGTCCCGGTGACCTGAAGTCAGTACTCCACCTCAGGGCCGGAATGAACTTGCTGTATCCAATCATCTCCAGAAAGGCGACAAATTCCTCCCAGCGTTCGCGGGGCCAGTGTTCTTCGTAGCTCCAAATCGGCAATTGACCCTCTAGCATTTCGTCAGTCTCGCCGGCTAATCGGGCTCGGAACCTCGCCTCTTGGGTCTGCCGCAGCAACTTTTCGGGAAACGAAAAAGGGAAGACCGTTATGTCGCCCAAAGCCCAGAGAACAGATGATTTCCCGGAATTGTTGGGTCCAATGAACATGTTGACATGAGGATCAAATACAAACTCGATCTCGTCAAACGGACCGATATTCGCAAGGTAGAGGCTTTGTACAGGCATGGGGCACCTCCTGCAGGACGACCGGAGCAGTGGCTGGATCGTCTCCACATCATTATACTGAAGGGACAGACCAGGATGCATTCAGGCTGGGGTCTGTTTCCACGCTGTATGATCCTGTAGGGGTGGGGACCGAATGCCCGCCGGAGATAGCCCCATGGCACTCACCGCCGCCCAACAGGAGCGCATGGCTTCCCTACCGGTGTTGCGGGACAACGTCAGTGTCTCCCGTCTGCCGGTGTTGAATGCCATGCTCCAGGTCACGGCAAAAGGGTGCCACGGGTAACGGAGGTGACCCTGGAACATGCCAGGGATATAGGAGAGTTGAAGATGCAGGCGCAGATATTGCAGG
>CAXXOQ010000128.1:0-5280 GCA_963664185.2 Caldilineaceae bacterium
GGGCGGCAGGGCCTCCAGCACGGCCTCCATGCTGCCGCACTGGGCGTAGTAGGACTTGCGAAGCAGCTCCGCCCATTCGGCCACGGATGCCTGCAGCAGGGCCTCGTTCGAAGGCGAGGTCTCGTCGGACCAGAAAATGTCCGTGTCAATTTCCACAATCTCGCCTTCCGTGTCGCGGTAGCGCAAATAGGCCGTCGCCAGCAAGGTGTTCGCATCCACATTCGGCAGGGGGCGGATTTCGTAGAGGGGCCGTCACATCCCCCCTGAACCCCATCTCGCCAAAGTCCAGCGAGTTCTTCGCGGAAGTCGGAATCGGCCACACTGCGGTTTTCAAAGCCCCAGCAGGCGGGTACTTGCGTACCGCGTCCGGGTTGAAGACGACCTGGATGCGGGCATCCCGCGGTACTTCGTGGAACAGGATGTGAAGGTTCTGCTTGAAGTGGTTTTCACTTTCCAAATCACCCGCCGATGTAGTGGTATGTGCCGTTGCTCCGCGATTGGACAGCATCTCCATCATGGCGTCCGAGTAGTTGCCGGACATGCCCACACCCACGGAGGTCAGGGTGGTTCGCCGCAAGGCCGCTTCGTCAATGAGTTCCAGGATGGCTTCAGGTCCGGTTTCGCCCACATTGCCGACACCATCGGAAAACAGGACGATACGGACGGGGGAAGCCTGCCTGCAATTCCTCGTTGGCCAGGTCGTAGGCTGTCAGCAGGCCTCTTCTCCAGAAAGGTGCTGCCGGATGGCGTGAGGGCTGCAATTTGCTGGATCAGCTGGTTGCGGGTTTGGTGGCTGTCGTCCATGTCCTGTGGTTTGGCATGGACTGTGATGGTGTTCCGAGTAGGACACCAACGCCACACGGTCGGCCGGGTTCAGGGCATTGACCATGTCCGCCATGATGCGCCGAGCCGTGCCCAGCCGATTGTCGGCCTCCATGCTGCCGGATGTGTCGACGAGCAGGATTAGGGAGATGGGATCCCATTGCTCACTGTAGTCGGGAGCCGTCACCGCCACGCGCAGCATCTTGTAGTCAGGTTCGGCAAAGGGGGCAGGGAACATGTCCATGTGCAGTTCCAGGCCATCGTCGAAATGCCGGAAACCCCGATGTGAAGCGATTGACAAACTCTTCTGTACGGACGGCTTCCGGGGGGCGGCAGAACATGGTCTTGCAGGGTAACGCCGGGGTGAGGTCGTAGCTGGCCACGTCGCCGTCCAGGCTGAATGTGGACTCGGGATCCTCGTCAGCATCCACGAATGGGTTGACCCCGTGGTGCTCGAAGAACATCAAGGGTAGGTGCTCGCCCATGATGTTGCCTTGCCCTGTGTCCGGCATGTCGATGGGCGGTGGGGCCATGCTGCGGGGTTGAACCGCCTGGGAATGGTGGATTTCGGCTGTGACTTGAACCGCGGCCGTGTTTTCCACCTGTTGCGGTCCGACCCAGTCCGCTCTGACCTGTTCGGGTGACGATGAATCCTGAGACATCTCCAACACGTATGATGGATTGGACTGGTATTTCGCCTGGGTTGGAAGTATGGAGTCTTGGGGTGGGGTTGATGCCTCTCCGGTGTCCATGGACTGTGCCGGCAATGGCACGGACAGGAGTTGGACTTCCGGGGCAGACGCTTGCTCCCGACCCCATCGGCAACCCAGTACCAGCAAGGATGCAATCAGGTACAGCCCCACCCAGATGGTGAGGGTGCGCGTTGTTTTAGGCGTAGACATGGGGTAGATCATCCTGTGTGTTTGAGGGGGCCGGATAGTGTAATTCTATTCTGGTGCCAGTGCAAGGCATTGGCGGGTTGGTTGTGGTAGCATGGTTTTTGGAATGCCACAGTATGGAGTTCTTGATGAACTGTGAACATTGCGGTTGGCCGACACCGGACAAGGGTTGGCATTTGCCTGCCGGTGCCCAAACCCCCGAACTGCAAGTGGGGCAGGCGGTCAAAGCCCGCATGGCAACAGCGGTTTGCGAAGAAGGCGAGGCAGGTGTCGTTATTGAAACCTACAGCTTGGCCAGCCGGGCTGGCTGGTCGGTTTTGTTTTCGAATGGCGGCATTGACGGCTGGAGTCCCTGCGAAGTGGAATTGATGCTGGTCGTTGGGGATGTGGAGACGGATCTGGCCGAATACACCTACCGGGATCGCGGCCAGGTGTACCAGGATTGGAACAACGGCTTGTTTGCTTCCGCCTTTGCCCGGGCGGAAACCCTGCAGCTGCCCACCCTCTCAGATGGGTTGAAGCCGGTCCCGGGCAGCTTGTAATGAAAATTGCAGTGACGGGAGCCTGGTCGTTCCTGGGACGCCATGTGGCACATGCGCTGTTGGAACGCGGCAATGCATCCGTGGTGTCGTTGAGTACCCGGACCCCACCGGACCCCGATCCCTTTCAAGGAGCGGTCCAACCACGCCTCCTGTGTTGGGATCCGGCGCAGTTGCGGGACGCCCTGGTGGGTGTGGAAACACTCTGCAACACCTACTGGGTACGCCATGACCAACCGCCCATTGGCCACCGGGGGCCGTGGACCTCGCACAACGAGGCGGTCCGGAATTCCTGCATGTTGCTCAATGCCGCCAAGGCCGCCGGCGTGCAGCGTGTCGTTCATGTGAGCATTACCCAGCCGTCGGATGACACCCATCTAACCTACTTCCGAGGCAAGGCGCAGGTGGAGGCGCATCTGCGAGACACGGGCTTGTCGTATGCCATCCTGCGTCCATCCTGCTTCTTCGGGGGCGGCGACATCCTGATCAACAACGTGGCCTGGGCGGTGCGGCGGATGCCATTCTTTCCTCTGCCCGGTCCCCTGGACTACCGTATCCGCCCCATGCACGTCACGGACATGGCACGGGCAATCTGCGATTGGAGCGAGGTTTCGGAATGCGTCACGCGTGATGCCTGTGGGCCGGATCAGTATCGCTTTGCCGATTTGGTGCGCTTCATCGGCCGCACAGTGACCGGACGGGAACCCCGAATCCTGACATTGCCGACAAGCGTGTGTCTGCGAATGTATCAGGCGGCAGGCTGGGTGTTGCGCGACACCATCCTTTCACGGGCCGAGCTGGAAGGCTTGTCCCAGGACTTGCTGGGATCCGATGAGGAACCTTTGGGCACCACCGAACTGTCCAAATGGGTTCAGAACAGAGCCACCACCCTGGGGCGGTCCTTCAACCCCGAGCCCGCACGGTAGTGCTTCAACTTGTCCGGACAGTGTGCAAAACCAACAGGTCCGGCCCCACAATCACATTCTGAAGACCATGACATGGTCGGAGAGGTGATCGCGGACATTCTGTTGGGTTTCCGCATTGGCATGCGAAAGATTTTCTTTGATGAATGTGTCGGCCAGCTTGTGGGCAAGTGCGGTGTCGTTGGTGAGTGCGGGGAACCTTCCCGCCTCCTCGTGCCTGAGATCCGGATCAGGATATGCCTTGGCCAGATAGGATTCCAAGTCGCTGATGCCCAAGGCGGAAACCTGCTCCTGGGCCGGTACGCCGCCATCCTTGCCGGCTACAAAATCGCTCAACGTCTGGAGGGGCGGGACCAGTTTCAAGGTTCCGGTGCTCGCCGCGTACTCCAGGGTTGGGAGGGTGGCTTTGTCCATGTCGTCGATTTCAGGCAGGGGCGGATCTCTTTCCACCTGATTGCTGTCCGGCCCGACAGCTTCCAGTTCCACATCATCCCACCACTGGTCGTCTCCCAGGGCGTTCAGCCCCTCGGATTGCTGTCCGCTGCGGGGGCGGTCGAACACGCCATGTGACTGTGCGGGCGCCAGTGTCCAGCCCCGTTCCGCAAGGTGGTTGATAAGTGCGTGGCGTTCGATGATGACTTCCCGGTCCGGAACGTAGACATGGGTGTCCGGGTCGAAAACCACACACTCTTCCAGGCAGGAACGGCTGTGCAATTCCTGTAGATCCTCAACCGCTTGCAGCAAGCGCGTATCGGCATTGCCCAGGCTCATGGATGTGTCCTGCGTGTCGTTCAGGGACGGGCGGAACTCCATGTAAGACCATGAGGGCAACGGGGGCGCGGAGCCTTCGGTTCCCGATGATGTCAGATTGCCGTGTGCGTCATTGAAGTGGGGATGGGAGTCCAGGTCGGGGCAGGACTCCACCAAGACCCCGACGGGGGAATTCCCCGCATCCACTTGGAAAAAGGTCTTGGACCAATGGTACGGGGAATGCTCCGAGGGTGCCTCTCGACGAAACACGGGCGGCCCCAGGAACAGGTCGTCCTGGGGATTGCAAAGGGCTACAGACATCCTGGTTCACCTCCATGGATGTGGAACTGTGATGGTGATAGCTGGCCTGCACTAAAAGATGTGCATCTTCATCGGGATGCGCTCCTTCTCCCGAGTCGGTGCGTTTTCGGTTTCCGGTGCGTCTTCAGCTCCCCGGTCCGTAACGTTCATGCCTTCAGTGAAAATGGACGCCACATCCCCCTTGTTGCGAACCAGGACAGAGGCATCTGGGTGTTGAATTGACAGGGACTCCGCCGTGCTGTTGGCGTCTGCCAGGTTTGTCAGAACCCCCGTTTCGACAGTGGGGTTGACCGCTCCCTTCCCACTGGAGTTCGAGGCTTCCCAGACCTCGACTGTAAAACGATCAGGTTCCGCTTCTTGATCGGAACGCATGCCCAGCAGGGTTCCGGCATCTACGGAAGGCCCTGCCAGCGTCAGGGTGCTTTCGACACTGGTTTGCAAACCGGAG
The DNA here is from genome assembly GCA_963664185.2 of Caldilineaceae bacterium. Taxonomy (GTDB): domain Bacteria; phylum Chloroflexota; class Anaerolineae; order Caldilineales; family Caldilineaceae; genus Bin34. The sequence continues at coordinate 4,703 of CAXXOQ010000128.1, forward strand.
TCGAAATCCACCCAGGTGAACACTGCATCCACTGGTTCCCGGGCCGAGCACAAGTGACGGGTGGCATCTGCGGAAGGCGGAAAACTCGTCACCCAGCAACCTGGTTGTACAGATTCCACCAGTACCAGGAGTTCAGGGTCAAAGTTTTCCATGATCGAGAGGTAGGGCCCCTCTGGTTCAAGGATTTTTTCACTGATCCTGTTTTCGTTGGGATCGTAGGTTGCGGACCAGCAGAACATGTCGGCCAGTAACGACTTTGTACCATCCGGGTGAACCCGATCCACCTGCAGGAACGCCATGAAGTTGTAGGGGCCTTACGGTGGCGTCCCTGTTCTCTTCTGCAAATTTGGCCACCCGTGCCGATGCCCTGTCGTAAAGGTTGTCGAGGCCATGGAATGCGGCAGGCCCTGTGTGGAACAGCGGGCCTGAACCACCGAGTTCGTGTGGGAAGATGGTGGCCAACTTCCAGGACAAGGCAAGTGTCATGATGGTTGTTCTGGTGGCTTGGATGTTGGAAATTCTACAGGGATGCGAAGAATGGCTTGAGAGCCCCTGTCTCGGACTGCACATCCTCTTTC
>CAXXOQ010000129.1:0-6474 GCA_963664185.2 Caldilineaceae bacterium
TGGGCGTGGCGGCCCTGTCCTGGATTGTGGAACTGTTCCAGACGGTGTATCCGGAAGGTGTGGCCCGGTTGCCGGATGAGGCTCCCATCCCGCACTTTGCGAACAAGAACATCGCCATGCATGCCCGGGGGCACGGCTCCAATCCGCGCGATGTATTGCGGTACAACCCGGATGAATATGAGGATCTCGGCTTTGCCTTCCCGCTGGAAGCCCAGGATGGCATCGGCCGCAAGAACTCCATCTCCTGGCGGAATTTCCTTTCCGTTGCGCCGACCTCCTCCGATGTGGGAGCCTCCGTGGAATGGGCGCATGTGTTTTCCAATACCGAACACAACGTGCACTACAGCGAGTGGGGCGGCTATATCCCGGTCCGCAAGTCCGCCCTGGATACGCCCTTCGTACAGGATTCCCCCTATGTCGGCATCTACCTGGAAATGGGTGCGCCCCACGGGTACGATGTGATTAACCCGCCCGGCTACTTTGAATTGCGCCAGGAAGGGGGCAATTACTTTGAGCAGGCGGCGCTGGGGGCCATTTCGGTGGAAGAAGCCATCCAGAAATGCAGTGAGGTATGGCAGGAAGGCCTGGACAACGCACCGCCCTACAAGATCCCGTAAGGCCCTGATTTTGGCCTGACTTCAGTGGCAGGGGGAGAACCTTCCAGGTACGCCCCCTGCCAGCCTGTTGCCTGCTCTCTGGTACACCTGTAGCCACTCCTACGCCTCTCAGCCCAGAGGCCCCCTGATGCTGAAAGAACACTTCACAAGCCCTTCCCGGCGCCGTGAGGCCCTGGCCGGCTGGCTGTTCGCCATGCCGTGGGTACTGGGACTGTTGCTGTTCAACTTCTATCCGTTCGTCTATTCCTTTGTGCTCAGCCTGACCAATTTTCGGATTGGCTACCCTCTGGAATGGGTAGGGGTCGGGAACTATGTGGAAATGTTCACGGACGATCCCGTGTTTGGCAAGGCCTTTGGCAACACGGCGTACTTTGTGGCGCTGGGGGTTCCGCTGGGCCTGGTAACATCCCTGCTGCTCGCCCTGCTGCTCAACCAGAAACTGCGGGGCATTCCCATGTTCCGCACCATGGTCTTTGTGCCCTCCATCGTCGCCGGGGTGGCTGTGGCCCTGCTGTGGATGTGGATTCTGGATCCCAACATTGGCCTGGTGAACTACATCCTCCGGCAGATCGGCATCCGTTCCCCTCCCCTCTGGCTGCAGTCCGAAGAGTGGGCCAAGCCCGCTCTCATCGTCATGACCCTGACGGGGGCCGGGGGGGCCACCATGGTCATTTTCCTGGCCGGGCTGCAGAACATTCCCACGGAACTGTACGATGCGGCCAAGATCGACGGGGCCAGTGCCGTGCGCCAGTTCTTCTATGTCACCATTCCCATGCTGTCCCCCGTGATCCTGTTCAACACCATTACGGGCATCATTGGTGCCTTCCAGGTATTCACGCTGGCCTATGTAGCCACTGACGGGCAAGGGGGACCGAACAATGCCACCATGTTCTATGCCCTGTATCTGTACAATATCTCCTTCTGGTGGGGCAAGATGGCCTTTGGGTCGGCCATGGCCTGGTTCATGTTTGTGGTGATCATGGTATTCACGATGCTGCAGCTGGCGCTTTCCAAGCGCTGGGTGTTCTACGCGGGAGAGTAACCGTATGGCCCAGGCCGTTACCGCACCGTCCGGCGAATCCGCCAGGCCCCGCTGGACCTGGCCCGGCATCACGAAAGTGGTGAACACCACGATTCTGTATCTGTTGCTGATCAGTATCAGTGTGGTGTTCTTCTTCCCGCTGGTGTGGATGTTCTCGACGGCCATCAAGCCCACGTTCCAGATGTTCAAGACCCCTCCGGTCTGGATTCCCAATCCGCCGCAGTGGGACATCTTCTACTCGACCTGGCAGCGGACCGACTTCAACCTCTATCTCAACAATACCGTCAAGATCACGGCCCTCAGCATGATAGGCCGCATGGCCAGCTGTGCCATGGTGGGGTTCGCGTTTGCCCGGCTGCGCTGGCCGGGCAAGAATGTCCTGTTTGTCATTACCCTGAGCACCATGATGCTGCCCTTTCAGGTGCTCATGATCCCGCAGTTCCTGATTTTCAAGTCCTTTGGCTGGATCGACACCCATTATCCCCTGTGGGTACCCTCGTTCGGCGGCACGGCCTTCTACATATTCCTGATGCGCCAGTACTTCCTGACGTTACCACGGGAACTGGATGACGCAGCCAAGATCGATGGTTGCAGCTGGTGGGGGATCTTTTACCGGATCCTGCTGCCACTCTCGCGCCCGGTGCTGGCCACCATCGCGATTTTCACCTTCATGTCGCAGTGGAATTCCTTCCTGGAACCCCTGATCTTCCTCAACAGGTCCCGCAACTTTACGCTGGCCCTGGGGCTGGCCATGTTCCGTGACCAGTTTGATGTGGATTGGAACGCCATCATGGCCATGTCATTCCTGATGGTACTGCCCTGTCTGGTGGTGTTTTTCGTGGCCCAGAAGTATTTCATTCAGGGCATTTCCACTACCGGCCTCAAGGGCTGATGGGGTTGGACAGCCTATCTGTCCCTGTCTGTCCGAAGCAAAGTGTGACGGTATACCTGCTGCCACCATGACAAAAAACCCACAGGTGCCGCCATGACATTCCTGCAATCCAGCCTGTTTGGTCTGACTGGCAAACCAGGGTATATCGGCCTGGCGATAGCGCTGGGCCTGATGCTGGGCCTGGTGGCCGGACCCCGGTCTGCCGCCGCCCAGAATGAGGATCCGGAATGCTTTGACGCGGTGGGCATCACGGTCCAGTTCAACACGCGCGGTTACACCTTGGGCTGTGTGCCGGACAACTGGAACCTCTATCACATGGCAGACGAAACCTGGTATCGGGGCCCCCAAACCCTTTCGGGATTCCAGGTTCTGCAACAGAATCTGTTTGTTTCCCAGTTCAAGTCCGGGCAATTCGACGCCTATGTGCAGGGAGACCCACCTGTCTGGCAGAATGGCAACACGCTGGCATGGCAACGGCATTTTGCCGGTGTGGGCTATCCCCGCGGGCAGCAGGACCAGGACTCCCCCAGCGGGGTCCCGCTGTTCTTCATGGCCCTTTGGGCGGGCGAGACGCTGGCTACAGACAGTCTGACCACGACGCTGGCAACGCGGGCCAACGCCTATACGACCATGGAACTGGCTACCCTGACCTTGCGCTATCTGGATGGTGAGACAATGGTACCGGCCCAGACGGCCTATGTGCTGGACGGTGCGCAGATGCAGGAACTGTTCCACCTGGACAGCAGCTTCCGCCACACCCGGTACGTGATCATCCCGCCGAACGAGGCGTCCCAGGCCCTGGCGGGAATCCCCGTCTTCGTTTTCTTCTCCAGTGCGCCCATTGCCCCGGCCGATCTGGAGCCCCTGCTCCAGAGCTTGCTGTTCCGGCATCGCCTGCCGCCCACCGAGCCCAATCCCGACCAGGTGGTCCATCTGCAAACGCCCCTGGGACTACTGGAACTGGTGCCTCCGTTGCAGGCAGCAGCAGCGGCCGAGGTGGCGGAGTGGCAGGCGGACATCCAGGCGCAGGCGCTGACCTTCGCCCGTGAGATCCCGTACACCAATCTCCTGCCATTCCAGTTGTGGACCAGTGACGTCAACCTGTACTGGGCTCCGGGAGGCCTGCAGACCGGACGCCTGATATTGTGGTATTACACCGGTGGCGCCCACGGCAATTCCGCCGTCACCACCTGGACCTTTACCGCGCAGGGCGATCCCGTTGCCCTGACGGACCTGCTGACAGTGTCGGAAGACGAGGCCCTGGCCCTCATCATCGAGGCGGCGGTCGCACATCTCCAGCAATCCCCGACGGAGATGTCCGCGGAGGAAAGCCGGGACTGGGTGACCGATGGCCTGACCAGTCTGGAGGCCATCAGTGGCTGGAATCCCGCGCTGCACCGGGGTCGGGAGGGACTCTGGATCACGCTGGAACCCTATGTGATCTCCCCCTACTATCTGGGCATTCAGGAATTCTTTGTCCCTATGGCGCTGCAGATCCCCGATTGACACGGTGAGGGCCGCCCGGAGGCCGGGATCGACCTCTGGGTCCAGACTACCCTGCATGTACGGCAATCATGGGGGTATAGGACGCATCCTCTTGTCGTCACGGGGTTGATGTGGCATTGGGGGCGGCCTTCCCTACCGCAAGGATGCCGGGGTTTCGGTTCCGAATACTGCCTGCCCGCCATCCGCCGGAACGGCCATAGCCGGTCGTGCCCCATTGGGACATCCTGTGCGTCTGTTCCCCGGGTTTCCCGCTTGCACACGTTGGGCAAGCGTACCGGCCCTCAGGATCAGAACCTATCTGCCAACAGGGAGCATGTGCGGAACCCCCGTAGGGTTAAGGCGCGGTAGGTGCGGCAAGGTTGGGCAGTCCCGAAATAGCATCTGCCACACCATCAGCGCTCATAGCTCAAATCCTGGCTTGCATGACAGCGCCGACTCCCCACGCGCAGAAATGCGCCCGGGAGGACCTGGCGCATTTGGGGGATGGGTTGACGGTGGAGGCAGCCCTGACGGCCTGGGAGAGGAACCACGCTATCGGTTCTCTGGCCACCGGATACTAAATACCCCTGGAGCCCTGGACCAATCCGACCGGGCAGGTGGCATTGCTTCCGCCCGCCTTCCTGCCTGAACGGTTGCGGACGCTTGGGCGTCGCCAAGGGTGGATCACCCCTGACAATGTGCTATTCTGGTGGCCGCCTTGATCTGGCAGGAGCGCACCATGAATCCCTTACCCCAGTTGCAGATACTGTCCGGCTTGCGGGAGCGTCTGCAGGCCCTGCCCGACGTAGATAACGTGTATCTTGGGGGCAGCCTGGGACGCGGCGCCGGTGATGCCTACAGTGATCTGGATCTGCAGGTCACGGTACATCCATCCTGCACCGATTTTCTGCCGGATACTGCTCTCACGCAGGTGACAGGACACCCGCCTCTGGCGATAGTGCGCTTCAGGCTGGGGCCCGCAAGCTGGATGCATCACCTGATTCTGGCCTCCGGGATCATTGTGGATCTGCTGTGCCGGCATGAAATACCGGAGCCGGAGTTGCAACACCTTGTCCCCCTTGACAGCAGTTTCCTGTCGGCCATGCCCACCGTGGAAACGAGGCCCAAAGACTGGGCGCCCCGGGACGTGTCCGCCACCGAGGTGGGAGACCTTGTGCAGGCCTTCTGGGTCACCATGCACAAGCATCGACGCGGTATTGCCCGGGCACAGGATCTGGTGATGTGGTTTGGTGTCCACCTGTCCCTGGTGCAACTCATGCGCCTGCAGTTCATTGCCACCACCGGACAGGATTGTGGGGACTTGACCCGCATGGGGATTTACAGCCTGTCCGGTGTGAATGAGTGGCTGAAAGCCGACACGGGTATGGCCCGTATCGCTGACATTCTGTCCCTGGGGGCCAGTACGGATTGGTCGCGCTGTGTCAGCCTGCTGGCAGCGCAGGGGGAAACGCTCGGTCAAAGTTTGCGGGACCGCTGGGCACTGCCGGACCGACTCCAGGAACTGGAACAGATGGTGGTGGCGGAATGGCGGCGTTTCCTGGCTACCGTCTGAGGATTGTTGCCAGTCAGGGCTTGCAGTTTGGCCCTTGCCAGACCCTCCGGCAACCAGATAGGAACGACCCATCCTGGAAGGGTTGCCTGCGCCTTGGCCGTTACGGGCTCACGTTGCCCTCTGGATCAGGCAAGGCCGTTTCCCTGCCAAGATGTCTGGCGTAGCGGGGAGGCACGCAGGTAAAGATGGGGCAAGAGGACACCACAACGGTCAAGCCGCGCCGACAAGCACCCATGGCACATCCAGTTGCCTGTATTACGGCTGTAGGAACACAGAGAAACCCGGAATCCCACCCCTGGTCTGCGGTCGGTGGGTATCATCATGCGGGACGCGACCTTGTGCCTGCCCCGGCAGCGTCTGCCAGCCGGCACAGGTAATCGGCGGCGTCATACCCTCCAGCGGGGGCAACCCTACGGCCTGGCGCCGCACCAGATCAGAGGAGGAGGGAAGATCTGCGGGAGATAAGCGCCGCAGAATCTGCGCCATTGCGCTCCCGGAACCGGCTTCCCCATACAGCGTTACCATCAATTGCACCAGCGAAGCGATGTCCCGTTCCTCAGCAGCCTGGATTTCCACTGCCCCCGCTGCGACTGGGTGGCGAAGGCCGTATCCGGCGTCAGACCCACCTCTTGCCGGCGCCCCGGTCCACCAGCATGTAGCCCCGGGCACGGGCGTAGGCCACAAGGACTCCCATCTGGCAGTTCGCGACCCGACACGCCGTACGGGCGTGCCGCTCTGGCTCTGCATGCGTCCCCTGATTCCGAAACCCCGTCTCCTCCACGATGAGCACCCCCTGCGGATCCCCCAGGTGTGCCATGACGTAGGGCCACAGGGCTGCCAGCAAGGTGTCCGGGCACCACCGCGC
>CAXXOQ010000130.1:0-6618 GCA_963664185.2 Caldilineaceae bacterium
GGGGTCTGCGGTCATGGTATCCCCGGGTCCACGGCGTTGCGATGCAGGGCAGGGATGGCGACAGGAAGGGTATATTCCTGCGGCCTGGACAAGGCTAAAGGCACAAAATCACTCCATATCTGCCATGGAGAAATTGCCGAAAGTTCTTCTTATATCGTATCCCGAAGCCACAGATCAAACCAAATGATGGGACAGTGCATCCGTTTTCCTGGATGGTGGCACCGCGTTACGGCAGCAACAGGCGTCAGTACTGCGCGCAAGGGTATGACGGACCCGCACGAAGCGGTTTCCTCCGGGACGATAGGGGAGCGCGCATGTCGCAAGCTGCCCCGACCCGTGGCGGTGCCGGATCTGAACATTGACACCCCCAGCCCGCACCCTCACGGCGTGCGTCAAGCGGGCATGGGGCCGCTGTGCTCCGGCGCATGGTCTTGGGCCCAACGAACCCGCTGCCATTCCGCTTGCGCATGTATCTGCCTTGTCGGCCACCGCCCGATCCCGGTGGAAACTGCAGCCAGGCCGGGAACGCCGGGCCGCGGTAAGGCAGTCGGGGCACCGCAGGACGGATCGGTTCTTGGGGTGCGGGAACTGACAGTCCCGGACCATCCGCCCGGGCGGGACAGAGCCTGTGGCGGCGGGCAAACCTCAATGCCGATGGCATACCGGACGTCCGCGGCCGACGCGATTGCGCTTCCCTGACGTGGCCCCTGCAACGGGGACCTGGGTAGTCCCACGGCCCCGGCGCGACGCGGTGAGTCATTCCGGAACCCGGGAATCAGGGAGAGGCCGACGATCAGGGCGGGCCGGATCGGATGCGGACCTGGTCTGTGGTGGGACCGGATTCTGTGACCACCCGGCAGGGCCGGCCTGTCGGATGGCAGATCAACAGGTCCGGGTGTGCAGGCGACCGTGGCGGAACGATCACCGCGGGGGTCATAGCCATGCCCAGGGCCGGCATCATCCAGGCAGGGCCGACGCGAGACCGTCAGGCTTCCGGGCCATGGCCCATCACATCTGCTCAATGAAGGTTTTCAGGTTGTGGATCTGGGCCTTGTGGTTGCTTTTGATCGCCTTCTTGAGCAAGGGGGCTGTCAATTTAATCCAGACGGTACCCGTAACCGTACAGTACAAATCCAGGGTCACGCTGGTGTCGTGGTCGGATACCGGGGCCAGTTTATAGACAAAGTCGGCTTCCACCCCACCGTGCTCCCACCGCAGCCTGAGTTTGGTGCCCGGATGGAGTTCCGTAATCCGGTATTGGAACGTATCCTCCCTTTGGGCCGTGACATGCAGCTGGGTTCCCACTTGGGTATCACCGTCTGCCTGGATGGAAGCGACATCGGACATCCAGCATGGCGTACTGGACCAGTCGGTCAGTACATCCCACACTTGGCTTGCGGGCCGATGGATGGTTTCTTCCAGGGAAAGTATGGGGTTCATATTCCTCCTGACCAAGGGTTATGGGAAGGCAACTGCGGGGGTATCACCTGAAGGGGCATCGGCCATGCGGTGCATCCGGGGTTGTGGCCATCGCGTGCCGGAGAACCTCTGGCGGCCGGGATGGCTATCCCGATCCGGAACCTGGCAGGCTTGCGGCACGGTTCCGGGATGGGAATGGCACCGCATAAACAATGATACACGGCCCCGGCCTTTCCTGCTGTCTGGACACGGTGCTCCGGCAACATCCTGTTCCCGGACATTGCGGATCGGATGTCTGGTCCTGCACAGGCCAGGATCGGCACCACCTCTGGCGTTGTGGGGAACGTGCCGGTGGCAGCCGACAATGCGCATCTGCGATCATGCCCCGCGGTACGGGCAACCCCCGGCTGCGGCAGGCAAGCCCACGCGGTCGCGGACTGCCCCTTGCCCACCGCGCAGTCGGCCCGCCCGCGCGGGAGATTCCGGGAGGTTGCACAGGCCGGTGGCGTCCTGCCGGATTTGCGGTGGACCGGGCGGGAGGCTGGGGTTGCACGCACGGCAACTGTCCCGACGGCACCAGAACCGGGACACCCCAGCCTGCGGCCATCCCGCCGCCGACCGCTGCGCCGCACATCCCGCGGCCGCCTACACCATCCGCTGGCCATCCCGATAGGTGCGCCGGACCCGGGCCATGGCCTGGATATCCTGGCGGGGATCCCCATCCACCACGATGACATCCCCCCGCTTGCCGGCTTCCAGGGTCCCCAGTTCGCCATCCAGGTGGCTCAGCCGGGCGGCCGCACAGGTCGCACTGCGCACGGCCGCATAATTGTCCGGCACGACCCCCAACTGCACCATGAATTCCATTTCGGGGGCAATGACATGATGGCCCACCACCGGACTGCCCGCATCCGTGCCAAACACAATCGTGACGCCGGCCGTGGCCGCGTCTACCAGCCCCTGGTAGCGGGACTTGTCACGGACCGCCCGCTGCCGTTCCTCGATCTTCCATTCCGGTATGTCATACCGGCGGGCGATCTCCGGCTGACTCTGCATCAGGACCGGGGCGAACGTGGTCACGACGGGAATGTTCCGGGCCAGCAGCAGCTCGATGGTGTCCCGGGTCATGCTGCCGCCGTGTTCCACGACGTCAATGCCAAACTGGGCGACGCGGTGGATGGCGTCATTGTAGGTGGCATGGGCGGTAATGGGCAGGCCGTTGCGGTGGGATTCGTCTATTACCGCCGTCAGTTCCTCATCCGTGAATTCCAGCGTATCGTGGCATGCCATGATCTTGATCAGATCGGCCCCGGCCCGCACCTGGTCGCGCACCGCCCGCCGCATTTCGTCGGGACCGCTGGCCTCCCGGCAGCACCAGTAGGTATGGCCGCCCGTCTGGACTATGGCCTCGCCGGTGATAAGCAGGCGGGGACCGGGGAAAATATGCTGTTCCACGGCCTGCTTGGCATGAATGTTGGCCTGATTCATCCCCAGATCCCGGACCGTCGTGACGCCGGCGCGCAGGCTTACCAGCATGTTGCCCGCCGACTTGTAGGCGCTGATTTCCGGCGAATCGTCCAGGGACTGGCGCGCCAGATCATGAACCCCGTCCCAGGCCAGATGGGCATGGCTGTTGAACAGCCCGGGCAGCAGCGTACCGCCGGTAGCCACGACCTCCGCGGCGCGCGTACCCAGGTCCGCCACACGGCCGACCGCCTTGATTTTGCCCTCCTGCAGCTCCACAAAACCATCGGGAATGGCTTCGTCGCCGCGGCAGGTCAGTACGAGTCCGCCCAGGATGGCATGTTCCTGCGGCAGGTCAATCATGGGTTTGATCAGTTTCTGGAAACGCCAAGGGGCTTGTTCCGGCATGTGGTTCTCCTTTTTTCCCACTACACAACAAGAAAATCGTACACGTCCGTGCGGGGTCCCCGCTGGCGCTTGCCCGGCGGGATCCCGGTGGCCGTGCGTCTGTCCGCGGCGCGGACACCCGGCTGCTGCCGCCAGCTGCGCGCGGCAGCGCCCGTTACGCTTTCAGGCCCAGTTCCTGTAACGCCTGCGCGGCCCCATCCAGGTTGGTCAGGTTCATGCCCGCATAATTGGGGGAGAAAATCACCCCCTTGCCGCCGGCCCGATAGGTAGCCTTGACACAGCGATACACGTGGTCCGGTGTACAGACGGCCTGATCCGCCTGTACGCGGGGGGCATCGACGCCAATTCCCATGTAGACAGGCACCTGGCCCTTGACCGCCCTGACGGTATCGTGGCATTGGCCGAAGACATAGGTGTCCGGATCCATGCCGGTCTGGATGAGTTTTTCCCAGGGGGCTTCGTTCAGGTTCAGGAACTTGAACATGATCGGCGTCATCTCTTCCGGGCTCACATCGCGGAAAATGGACTTGTGGAAGTCGGTCATCTCCTTGTGATAGATCTGGCCCGACTGGTGCGCATAGGTAATGGGCTTCACCCAATCGGCATAGGGTGTCTGGTCCTGCCAGGGCCACTGGGCCTTGCGGAAAGGATTGAAATGGTTGCGATTCCAGACATTGAGCCCGAATTCCAGTTCCGGATTGCACCATTTGACAATGCCGTACAGTTCCTTGTCCAGGGCCTGATTCCGCTCCAGCCAGAAGCGTTCGTACAACAGGATTTCCGGATGGGCCAGGAGCACCCGCAGAAATTCGATGAAAGCCCCATCGACGAAATCCTCGCCGGCCCGGGCGGCCTGGAAATAGGCATGGACATCGTCATAGGCGCGCCGGATGGCTTCCGTGTCCAGGCCCTTCACCGTCGCCAGCCGCAGGCAGTGTTCGCAAAAACAGGCGGGCGCCTCCCCGGTTATCATCTTGTCCAGGGGGCTCTTGCGCTCGTTGCACCACATGATGCCGGCAATGGGGTAGTTGCGGGCGTGATCCTCCATGATGGAGTGCCACCAGACCCGGTAGTCCGGATGGTTCAGGCAGGGCTCCGCGCCATAGCGTCCCAGGTGATCCACTTCCAGACACTGGGCCATGCCGGGCACCGAAACCTCGGCGGCCGAGCCATGGCCGGAGTACTTGAACAGGGGCTCCATCATCTCGGGCATGACTTTCATGCCCCGCTTCTGGGCCTCGGGAATCACCATTTCCAGAATGTCTGCGGTCCCGAATTCCGAATCGTGGGCCCGCACGTCCTTGATGAAGGTGTTGTGGTAGTACTCGGGATGCGGATGCAGATAGGAACCGCCCCGCAGGGTCATGGGCGCCTGCACCCCATGGTCCGGAAACCCTTCGATCTCCCAGGAAATGCGGCGTCCCACCTTGAGGCCCAGCCAGGAGATGGTGCCAATCATCAATATGTTGATGCCGACCCGATCCTGCAACGTTTCCAGCACCCCCTCCACACCTTCGTCCACAAAGCTGATGGGGCTGATCTGGATGCCCACGAACTTCGAATCCACTTCACTCATGACCTTCTCCTTCCCGGGATCTCGGCCGGCAAGTGTGCTCTCCCGCCGGTCCCTGTACCATTCGTCGCCGCTTGTCCCCCAGGCATGGCGCAAGGCTGGCGGCTGCAACCTTCACCGCCAGACACGTCCGGGGGAACCCCAGGCTGTGCGCGATCCGTGCCCCGGCCTGTTGCGGATTAGTTGTCACGCTGCCAGATCACGGAATCCAGGTCCGCAATGTGGGCAATGTATCCGCCCGGATTCAGGGGCAGGCGCACACGGCGGGATACCACAATCCCATCGACGGGCGACTCACAGCGTTCCCGTACCTCACTGGTGACCGGGTCCAAGACCTCGCCCAGAAACTGGCCCTTCCGGACCGTGACACCCAGTTGGATGTCGCTGTCCGGGATGTAGTAGCCTCCTGCCAGGGAACGATACACGACATAGTTGGACACCATAACCTGCTGCGGGGCCAGGACCGGATCGCCGTCAATCATTTGCAAATGCCGGGCGATATTCAGGAGGCAGACGGCGCCTTCGTCCACACTCGCGTCAAGGGCGCAGGCCCCGCCGGCCTCTACGACCAGGGGAATGATGCCATGAATGGCACAGTGCCCCGAGAGCATGGAGGGATTGATGGGATTCTCCCGCCACCAGATGACACGCGAGCCAAAGGCTTTGGCCATCCCCGCAATCTGGCTGTTGATATCGTCCATGCGTTCGCGCGTCAGCCCCGTCTCTTCCAGGGAAATCTCGGAGCCGGTACCGTCCGCCACACCCCCGGCCAGCGGCGGCTTGCCGGCGGGCGGAAAGGCATGGGGAAACGCTACGGGCAATTCGTCGCACGCGCCGGTGCCATCGTGCATGTCCACAATGTAGTCACAGTGCTTGATCGCCTGGTTCCAAAGCACATGGGCAATCTGTTCCGTCAGCCAGGCATTGCGTTCCTTGCCCGGCCAGACCTTGTTAATGTCCAGCACATCCCCTGGATTGACGCGCATGCCCGAGCTCTCGACCGTACCGCCAAACTCGACGGACATCGGTACGGCCAGGGGCAGGCACACGATAGTGCCCCGCAACTCCTGCGGATTGATATGGAGCATGGCGCGGCGAATGATTTCGGCGCCCACGGGTTCCCAGCCGTGCATGGTGGATTCGTAACACAGTACCGGACCATCCATGGCCCCATGGATAACCTGAAAGGGTACGGTCACCGGGGTGCCTGCCGCGAGATAACCGACATGCAGTTTGCCAAATTTGCGTTCACCGGGTTGTACCTCGACATCGCCTATAACATACGGTGCGGACATGATGTTGCTCGCCTCTTTCCAGAAAGAACAGGGATCCAGGCACGCTTGCCTGATGGCGTAGGGTATCGCTTGGGTGCATCGGCGTCAAACCATGGCGTGTCCCTATGCCCCCCGTAGCATTACACCACAAGACGGTTCACATCCAGCAGAAAAGAGTCAGGGCAATCCGCATCACGGATGTTGCACGATTGTCAGGGCGTAGCCTGCGCGTCTGCCGTCCTGCATCTCCAGGGCGCCACCTGCATGACCGCATGCACGGCGATTACGGCTAGGCCCTGGATCACGGGGGTAGAAACGAGAGAATCCACGTGTCCCGCGCATACGACGTCAGCCCCGGTCCCCGATCCTCCTGCTTGCCCTCCTCGGCACCGTCGGTGGGACTGCTACCGGGATGGCGATGGCAATTTGCTTCTTCCCTCCCAGGGGATTATCATCCTACATACTTGCGACCATATGCAG
>CAXXOQ010000131.1:0-6009 GCA_963664185.2 Caldilineaceae bacterium
GAAACAGGGTTGCTGTCACCACACACCCGTCCAGATTGGCATCCGTCATGTCGGCACCGGTAAAGACGGCCCCGATCAAGTTGGCACCATCCAGACGCGCTTCCCTCATTTCGGACAACTCCAACTGGGCCTCAACCATCTTGGAGTGCCGCAGGTTGGCCCCGACCAGGTTGCAGTCCCTCAATGTTGAGAAGGACAGGCAGGCCCCGCGGGCATCCACCTTGCATAAATCCGCCGACGTGAAGACTGTTCGGAAACCATTGACCCGACACAGATTACTTCCCTGCATATCGGATTCCGTGAAGTTGGCATAGGCTATCAGGGCCGACACCAACACCACTCCCTGCAAGCTCCCCTCCTTCAACATGAGAAAGCGACAATCGGCACCGGTCAGGTTGGCCTGCGACAGGTGGGCACCGCACATGTCCGCCCGGACCAGGATCGCGTCCTGAAGTTGCGCCTTGTGCAGATTCGCGTTCAGGGCCGAACTGTCCGCCAGGTCAACCTTTGTCAGGATGGCGGACTGCAGCGAGGCACAGTCCCAATTGGCCCTGCTCATCCGAGCCTGGGTGAAGTCGGCTTTGTCTGCTTTTACGTACTGCATGCAGGCACCGGTCAAGTCCACGTTCTGACACAGAGCCTGGGTGAAGTCAGCCTGGGTGCAATCGCTTCCGGCAAAGCTGGCTCCGTCCAACAGGCAGTTGCTGAAGTCGCAACCGGCCAAGATCATCCCGCTGAAGTCGGCTCCGGCAAGGTCCATTCCTGAAAAATCGACAGGCTCATTGTCTGTGCGATCCAGTTCCAACAGCACGTTGCCAGTAGTCAAGTGGGCTATGACCTCCATGGGAACATTCCTCGTTTGAAAGTTGCAGAGACAGTCATTATGCCAAACAGCAGACACAAGCCCCCACAGTACAAGACTGCCCCAAACAGCGGCAGTCTTTCTTGTTTCATCTGTGCTAGACTGCGCAGATAGCTGTGTCAAGCAGAACGGCAAACCGGGGAGGGTGACGCCAACATGATGACATCAAAGCGACAAGACCTGCATGTGCTGGTCTTGCAAGAACAACAACACCGGGGCTGGCCGTCCGTATCCATACAGTGGATACCGTGGATACGGACGGCCCAGGACGAGTACAACCACTACCGGCAACGCACCGCCGGTGGCTACCGCGTGCAAGCGGCCTTGTACCACTGCAAACGGAATCCAGACACCGGCACCACAGACTTCAAGATGCTGGAAGCCACAACCCCCGCCTGGGGACGCCGGGCCAAGCTGCACCTGTTGGGCAATGGGGATGAATGGCTTTGGAGCGAGGGTGAACCTCCCATTCCGGATGAGCCGGACCTGGACGGGATCCCCAGCCCGCCCGTGTACAAGGTTTGCCGATGGCACCGCAACGACGAGGGGCCCTGCAACATCACGGAAGGCACCGACATTGACTTCGATGCCATGTTCAAGTTGGCGGCTGAACTGATGGAGCGTTACTCGCTGCAAGACAATGAGGTGTACCTGTTCCGAATGCGCTCAACCTCAAATCAACCCGTTCCACAGGACAGTGAGCAGTGGGACGAGGCTGTGGCACTTGGCCTCCTGCTGGAAGAGAAGTTGTTGCAGAACGGAGAACCTTGCAAACCCTGCTCGTCATGTTCACAGTGGGTAGTGCCGGATGTGCGCGGCATGTGTCGTCGTTGCGCCTCCGCCTACGCTGTTTACTAAGCGTGGACTTTTTGCCATGCCTCAAACGAAACCGAAGGCCGTTTGCATCAAGTGCCGTGGCCCCGCATTCAAACTGGCAGGCCGCACCTGCAAAAACCACGCCCAGCCCCTCAGCGTCTACTACTGCACCGCCTGCCAGTTGGAGTTTTGCCTGCGATACTGCAGTCGCTACGCGCCAGTGCCGACACAGGCTACTGCGTCCAGCCTGTCCCAGGCAACAGCTGTCACTTGATGTGCCTGGGACTGCTCCTTTGAGTGGGTCTCCATCAACCTGCGGGCATGCTAAAATCCTTGCAACGGGAATTGGTGTACTGGCAACACATTCGGCTGGGCCGAAAAAGGGGGGTTCGATTCCTTCATTCCCGACACCGAACCTTTACCAATGGCTTTCGGACCTCGTCCCGGCGCGCCTTCAGGGCGAGGTCCAACGAGCCTGATTCAATTGGCAGACGCCGCACAGGCTGCATCCAATTCAGCATCTGTCCCGATGGCTGCGGGCGGCAACAGGTACACCATGTCGCCTTGGTAGACAAAGTGGCCAGGAGAGCCTTCCATGCCACATCCGCGGTCTCCAAAAGCCAGCCCTGTAATCCTGCCTTGCTGGTCCTCCACATCACCGTCCCAGTCGATGATGTATCTGACATTGCCGTCATTCCCGCATGTGTCGTTTGGATGCGCCGCGCCGCGGGGGCAGTGGGCGGCCTCCACCGGATTGCCATCAGGCCCCACATGCCCGGCATTGGTGCCGACATCGCCTGTCTGCAAGCGCAAGCACAGATTGCCGGCGCCAGCAGGCAAATCGCCTCCCATGCCAGTTCCGGCCGCCTGATGCATCAAGGCGTACAGGGCCTGTGCGGTTGCCAAGGAAAGAGCACTGTTGATGTTGTGCAGGGCCTCATCCGTTCCCGTGTGCCCCCACACGGGGGTCACATCACAGGCAAAAGTGGGCCTGCTCCGGCACACCGACTTGGCCAATGCGAAACCGGAAGGCACCCGTCCTTCCCAATCAGGCCAGAGTGAGAACAAAACATCCGAATCCCACTCGACACCCTGCGGTTCCACCGCCATGGCGAACGTCGCAAAATCACCGTCAGGATGCAAACCGGGCATGTCTGCATCCTGCAGTGTGATCGACACCCGCACCGCATCCATGCTGGACGGCCACGCATCCTGAAAGACCTGCCAGGATGCGTGGCAGGCATCGGAACGCTCAACCGACCATTCCCACTGTTCCGACTGATCCCCCCAGACGAACACCACAGGTTCCCCGGGGTCGCCATCCTGCGGATCGGCGGATTCCACAGACCAGGTAAGCGGCAACCGCCCGTGAATGGGATCCAGCCAGTCAAACAGGCGTTCGAAATCATCCATGAACAGTCCACTTCGCTCCACCGGGCACAATGTGTGGGGCGGCGGCTGAAACATGACCACAGGTTCGCAACTGCGGAAACCTGCCGCCTCGTCGCCATGCCTGCGCCTGTGGCCCGCGAATGAGAAAGCTGTCGGCGAGGCGGGTGTCCAAAGTATCTGTTGGCGATATTCGACACGGTGCCATTGTTCCCCCTCGGCATCCGTCAACACCCCGGTTACCGGAACCAAGTCGTCTTGGACGGGCCTTTCCAAGACGGGACAGTCCAGCTGGGGGCATGACCGCAGTGAGTGGGGAACCCCTTTCCACTTGAGCACATGACCATGGGAATAGGGGACCGGCTGTGGTGACAGAATGGGGTCGTGACGCGGGTTCACGAAAGGAACTGGTTCATGCCCATGCACCCATTCAGGTGGCACTTGCGTCCACATGTGTACTCGACCCCAGGGCTCCATGTCCACGTCCAACCGGTACCAGTTGTAGATGTTTCCCAACAACACCCAGGGCTGTTCACCTGACAAAAGGACGGAATCCGCACGCCACTGTCCGGTGACTGTCCAGTTCGTTTCGGGTTCAACTTTCACAACCGGCACACCAAACAATTCGTTGGGGCGGTTGTGGAATGTCCAGGGCCGTTCCATGCGCAGAACGGTGGTTGACGACGTGGCAGCAGGGGCCGCCTCCAGCTGTGGAATGGGGCCTTCGACTTCAGGCAAGGGAATGTTGCGATCAGCCTGATGCACAACATAAGCGCACCCCGTCAGCCACAGGGCCGTCATGGCCAAGCTTGCCCAAAAAGATACAAGACGCAACATCACAACACACCTCAAACTGAAAGAACCCTGTGCCGAACTTGAGAGCGGGTACGCAACGGCCTTGTGCAGTATACAAGCCGCTGTTGGTTCAAGCCACCAAGGGCGCACTTGCAAACGGGCAGGCTGCCCATGGGCTCGGACTTACGACCTGATACTGAAGTTCACGGGGGCTGCGGCGCAGCCTTGTTGTAAGATGGAAACCTAGGTGACCACCTGACAGCCCAGCGCAATTCGGAACCCACCATGACCAAACTTGACTTCCTCGCACTCGTGTTGCCAACACTCGCCATCCTGTTCGCATTCACCGGTGCGGTTCTTGCCGCCTCCAACGTCAGCCCCACTGCATGTGCACCCGCAGTCTGCGCCCCTGCCTGCCTCCCCGCACTGCCTCCACAGTAGTTCAGGGAGATTCGCAAAAGCAGGTTTCAGGCTGCTTGCCTTTGCGTCCAAACCGTACCGGAATCTTGTGGTACGGTAAGTAGTGGTACACATGCACCCCATGTAGAGATGTCTCAAGGAAGGCACCATGCGAACAACCCCATTGCTTGTTGTCCTGCGTCTAACAGCACACATCCCAAGCGCAGCCGTCCTGTCAATCCTTTTGGCCTTGGCCCTGATGCTGGCAGCATCGTCTGTCAGCCTGGCCCATGAGGAATACACGCGCTTCGACCGCAAGATTTTGCCTGAACACTGTGCGGGCACCGCTCCCGGCAGCCCCACCATCACCGACATGCAACGTTCCGAGGACGGGTCCGAGTTGACCCTCTTCTGGGCTGAAACCATCTGTGCGGAGTCCTACCACATCTACATGGTGGACAACACCTCCTGGAACGACCGCTGGATGTCCGTGGGGTGGGACTACTACAAGGATACAGAACAGCAGTTCCTGCATCTGACAGTGGACCCGGAGCGCACCTACCAACTCGCCGTACGCGCTTGCGGGCTAGGCGGCTGCGACAACAAGCCTGACATGATCAGTGCGTGGAGTCCCATCGTCAACTCAACCCCACCCCACGATTGGGACTTGGGCGTCGGTGTGGGCAATGCCAGCAACATACCGTCCACATACTGCAGTGTGAAGGGTTCCCACACCTGTGCGGCCGGTTTCACCACGGGCGGCCATGCTTCCGGCTACACACTGGGTTCCGTCAAAATGTTGTTTGCCACAGGCACACAACCATCCAACGGCCAGGACGGGCTCTTGGCCTTCCTGGTGGGCGGCACACAGGATCACGAGGCAAACCGGGATGGCCCCTACGAATCCGACCCCTTGGGCACAGGTGGGTACCGCTTGCAGATTTCCACATCACAACCTGCGCGTGGCGGATGGCACATGTTCACGTGTGCGGAACCGTCAGGCTGTCCACTTCAACCATCCTCGGACTACTTCGTGGTGCTGAACAGTTCCGTGCTGGACCACGGCGGTGTTTACAAATGGTGCCTGACCGACAGTCCTGTCGACAACCATTGGCCCTTGCGGGCCCCGTGGCACCCGCAAGATGAACAGTGGTCCCTGCATGATGCATTCTGGACTGATTTGGCGGAGGGCAACCATGCCGACGATGCAGACATGCTGGAATGGCAACATGCCTACAAGGACCAGACTGCGGCCCTCATCATGGAAGTCTCCTTGAGCAAACGCTGGATAGGGGACGACACCATCCAGTAATCCCGCCCACACACAAAACCCACAACCAAAGGCTCCGACGAACAGGCCGGAGCCTTTTCATTTCAAGATACATTCGGGTCTGCCTCACAAGCTCATGGCCACCCGAAAACTCCCATCCACATCGTTGATTTCATCGCTTCCGGCAAAGTCGTCGTTGCGTTGCAACCCTTTGGCAACTTCCCTGCGGGGTGGGTGGTACTCCTTCCACCGGCGAGGCCGGGCAGTTGTCCATGTAGGTGGCGCTGGCCGGCAAGACAAGGCTCTCCTGCAAAACACTGCCGTCGGCCCCATACAGCCGCAAGCTGTTCTGGCCCCAATCATAGTACGGAAATCCCTGTTCGGACTCCTGCCCCCGGATTTCCGCAGCCCGACTGCCATCCGGGAACTGCCATTCTCGGATCTGGTTGCCCGGCACCGCCAAGTCGTCCGGCTGGTA
>CAXXOQ010000132.1:0-10304 GCA_963664185.2 Caldilineaceae bacterium
ACAGCAGGGGAAAGGGTTGCACGTGCCATGGCTTCAGGCCTCGAAATCCGTCGCCGACTTCACAAAGCGCATATTGATGATGGTACCCGCCAGGATGATCAGGAAGAGAATCATGCCGATGGCCGAGGCCACGCCCATCCGGTCCATGCGCATTGCCATGTAGTACAGTTCCAGGGCCGGTACATAGGTAGCGTCGCCGGGACCACCGGCCGTGGTCAGGAATACCAGCTCGAAGGTCTGCACAGCGTTAATGAAATTCAGGATCAGGAGCAGTTTGACCTGGCCCATCAGCAAGGGCAGATCGATGCTCCAGAAGCGCCGGAAGACGTTGGCCCCATCCACCTTGGACGAATCGAAGATTTCGTCCGACAGGGATATCAGGCCGCCATAGAAGATGAGGAGCGCAAACGCATTCACCCAGGGCACGCCGATGAAGATGATGGAACTCAGCGCCACTTTGGGGTCCCCGTACCAGACCCGGGTCCATTCTTCCCTGCCGATCAGCTTCAGGATTTCGTTCAGGAGTCCTATGGAAGGATCGTAGATGTTGTTCCAGACCAGGATTTCCACCACGGCCGGCAACACGATAGGGACCACAAAGAGGGTACGCATCCAGTATTGCGTGTAACGATTCTTCAGATTGAAAATGAGCTCTGCCACCAGCAGGGGCATGGTCATGGTCTTGACGATGGAGACCACAACCAGGATGATGGCGTTGCGAAAGCTGGACAGAAAAAAGCGGTCCCCCATCAGGAACCGGAAATTCTCCAAGCCCACCCAGGGCGAGTGTCCCACCGGATTCCAGTCCGTGAAGGCGTGATATAGGCCCGAAAAGGCCGGGTAGTAATTGAAAGTGAGCAGGAATATCAGGGTGGGCAGGATGAGAAGGTAGGAATTGCGGGCTTTCCACACAACGGCCAAACCGCTCCGGGGCCGCGCCGAATGGCGTTCCCAGCGGGCACGGCCCTTGGCCGTAAACAGGATGAGCAAGACGCCCGCCACGATCAGCAGGACCAGCAGACCCGCGACACTGGTGATGATCAGGCCCCGGGTACGGGCCTGCTGCTCCATGCCCCGTACCTGTTGGGCACGGTTCATCAGCCGGGCGTGGCCTTCCGTGTCGCCCATGGCCAGCAGCGATCCATCGCCGGCCAGGGCAACACTGCGGATGGGGAATTCCGGCTGCAGTTTCTGGCGGATGGACCCTTCACTGTCCAGAAAATAGACGGTACCCAGTTCACTGGCTGCCACCAGGATGGTGCCGTCGTCGGACATGGTCACATCCATGATTTCGCTATCGCCCTCATTGGCCCAGATAAGGGAGCCATTGGCGCCATTGATGAGCGTCAGGGCCCCGTCACTGGTCCCGGCCAGAATGCGGGCCCCGTTGCGGGTGATGGCCAGCGACGTCACGTTATAGTCAAGGTAGGCCGTCAGCAGCCTTTGGCCATCCCGCGAAAAGACGGTGACACTGCCATCGTCAGAGCCAATTACTACACGCGCCTGTTCGCCTTCTCCGTAGACCGCGGCCGCCGATACGCCCAGACTCTGATCCACACTCCACAGGGGCTCGCCCGCTCCGTCCAGCACATAAATGTGCTGATCATCGCTGGTGGCTGCCACCAGCGACCCGTCACGGGCGATGGCCGTGTCATTTACTGTGCGTGCGGCCTTGTGCTGGCCCAGTTTTTCTCCGGTAGCACCGTCCAGCAGATAAATGAAACGGTCTTCCGAGGCTACCGTGAGGCGGGAGCCGTCAGCATTCCAGGCCAGGCTGGTAATACTGTTCTCGGCATCAAAGGACCACAGCAGGTTGCCATTCTGGTCATACACGGTGACCCGGTTGTCACGCGTACCGAAGGCTACCCGGTCTCCCGAAACGCTGAGGGCCGAACTCAAGACCTGGCTGTCAAGATCTTGTTCCCACAGTTCTCCGCTCTGGGCGACAACGCCCGTGGACAGGGCCATCCACAGCAGGACCAAACAGCTGGTCCAACCGGCGAGACGCACGCGAGATGCAAGCACAGTACGGAATAACGGCATGTGTGCAGGCGCAGAACCCGACAGGTGACGTGTACCTGTTCAGGTTGCGCATTGATCAGGGGCTGGCGGCAGAAGAGCGACTTCTGCCGCCAGCAACCGGACTAATAGGGACCGGCCGCGACCCAGCCCGGAGGCCGTTTCTCCGGACTTTCCAGATCTTCCTCGGTCAGGTTCAGGAATTCCAGGAGCCCTTCGAAATTGTCCTCCAGCAGGGCCTGATAATCCTGGGCGAATTCCTCGGCCGTGCGCGTACCGGCGAAGAATTCCTGCACCATGATGGACCAGATCCGCTTGGTATCTTCATATTTGAAGAAGCCCCGGGCGACGGCATCCCCGGGTGCGCCCGGCTTTTCATAGTTGCCGATAAAGACACTTTCGTCAAAGATGCTCTTCCAGGGGTCGGGCATTTCCACCCCCTTGATCAGGGGCGGACCCGCGATCCCACCCTGCAGGTTGTCCGCGTCCAGCTTGTTTTCCAGGAAGATGCGCATACCTTCCGGGCCGGTCCAGAACATCACGAAATCGGCTTCCAGATCGTTCTGGGCCCGGTTCTTCTTGGGCAGGGCCAGATAGCCCTGTGTCAGTTCATTGGCCCGGGCGGTGCCCTGTACACAGGGTCCGGACATGGAAGGAAAGGCGAAGCGTCCGTATTCAAACTCCACGGCCGCCGCGGCCTGTTCTTCATCCACTTCCCCGGTACCGCCATATTCCCCTTCCACCAGGGAACGGATATCCTTGGGGAAGGTGGTGTAGAAGCCGCCATGCACCATGCGCATCGCCGCCTGCTGGGTGAGGAACAGCGGATAGGCATCCGTCATGCCGGCCCAGCCTTCCGGCACGAAGCCATGTTCGGTCTTGAAGACGCGGCCGATGTTTTCCATCATGTCCACGGTGCATTCGTTGTCAAACGAGATGTCGCCATCCCGCAGGGCCATGAGGTGCCGCACAATGTTGATGGACACCTTGTCCGGGTCGTCGTTGCGCACATCGGTCGGATCGAAGGTCCAGACATCGTCAATGCCTTCCCGGAAACACCAGTCCCCTTCCTGGCACTGGATGAGTTCCAGTTCGTTCCGATGATATTGATCCATGGCGGAACGCATGAGCCAGGGCATACGGCCCCCGCCCCAGATCTGTTCCGTGGTCCCCTCCATGGCAATGGGAATATATCCCGCATCCCGGACTTTCTCACTGTATTCGACCAACTGGTCCCAGGTCGGCTGGGGCGGTACGTCAGTGATACCGGCTTCTTCGAAAATGCGCTTGTTGTAGACCCAGAAGGTCTGGACCGACATGTACGGCATCATGTACATCTCGCCCGTGCTGGGGTCCCGCACCAGGTTCAGGCCCCATTCCTGGAAACTGTCTTCCCAGGGTGCACCGGTATAGGGATTCGTCTGGTTCAGGTAGGGTGCCCAGTTCACCAGGCGGCCCTCCTGGGCGAACTCGCGCAGGTGGGGGGTCTCAACCAGGGAAACACGGGGTTCCTCGGACGTAAACTGGGTGCGGATCCACTGCAGGTAGGCATCGACGCCAGGAGCCTTGAGTTCCACATGTACGGTTACATCGGGATGCATCGCCATATAGGCATCCGCCAGGGCCTGATAGGTCTGGATGTCATTGGAGGCGATGCTGATCACGATTTCACCCGACAGCGTGGTTTCCTCCTCCACCACTTCCTCAATCTGTACGACTTCGTCCGCAGTGTCCTCTGCGGGGGGACTTTCGGGGGCTGGGGCTGGACCGGCACAGGCTGCTCCCACAAGGACCAGCAGGAGCCCTGCCACCAGGTGCAGGAACCATGAATAGCGTTTTGGCAACATAATTCTTCTTCCTTCCTCCTTAATTGTTCCGGGCGAGGGGTCCATGACGGCATTCGCCAATCCTCCGCCGGCAGGCGCAGAACCGCTGTCAGGCCTGTTTCGGAACCGCCGGAGACCGTTTATGAACCCATATGTGTCGCAAGGTCTCTTCAGTATCAATAAAATCGCCCTGAATCGCAAACTTGCCTTCCTGAAAGCAGGAAGGCGAGGCAGTACCTATGGGTTTGGCTTGGGACATTCTTCCGGCACGCGGGGTCACAGGATAAGGCCGGAGATGGGGATCAGGGGCATCATCCCATGAACACGCTGGCCTGGGCCTGTCGCTGTACGCGCTCGGGGACCCTGGGCGGGAACGCAGTGTCTGCCGTTGCCCTGCTGTCTCTGCCATCTTGCCCTGGCTCCGGGGCTCTGCCTGGGTGCGGAAGGGGAAGTGCAGACAGGACCGGCAGCCATCATCGTGAAGGTTCCCCGCCATGCCCGTGTGCATAAAGGCCAGGGTGACCTCAACAGCACCAGGGCGAGGCGGCCGATCCGTCGTCGCGGGTACGGTCAGCCCCGGCACCTATCTCCCTTGTGGCCGCTTGACGGTTTGGGAATGTCGTTGGACCAGACCGCCGAGAGCCGTCCGGTGGCAGCCCTGGAGCGTGAGCAGGGTTGGCCTCAGGTACGATGAACCCGTTGGGGCCGACAGCCCATGGCAGCCAGGGTGACGCCTGGGAGGCAGTTACATGACAGGAGTGCCGGGCTACGGCCCAGGAGGGCGGACCATCGCCTTGGGCCCGATAAGGGGGCGGGACAGGGCTATGCCTGCAGGGCAGAATAGGCCAGGGTACGGAAAACTTTCCAGCTGTCATTGGTGCCGGACGGCATCAATTGCGACATGAAGATACCGATCATTTCCTCCCCTGGATCAATGAAAAAGTAGGTGTTGGCCGCACCGGCCCAGCCATATTCGCCTTTGCCGGCAAGTTGTCGGGATAGAGGCGGATCCATGAGTACCCCGAAACCCAGGCCAAAACCGTAACCCGGGAGATCATTGGGCTGCACACCATAGGGCAGCAGGGAGGGAGGCAGATGATTGGCCGTCATGTAGTCCACAGTTCTGGCTCCCAGAATGCGGACTCCTTCCAGGGTGCCTTTGTGCAGCAGCATGCGGCAGAACCGCAGATAGTCTGCTGTCGTACTGACCAGGCCTCCGCCTCCTGATTGGAAGCTGGCACCGGTTGAGAATTCATCGGTACCCGGCTGCATGATGGGTACCAGTACGCCCTCTGCGTTGTGCTGGTAGCATGTGGCCAAACGGGACCAGGATGAGGCAGGAACCTGAAAGCCGGTGTCCGTCATGTCCAGGGGGGCGAAGATCATCCGGGACAGGGCTTCCCCCAGCGACATGTCCGCAATCCGGGCTACGATCACCCCCAGGACATCAGTGGCGACACTGTATCGCCACTGGGTACCGGGCTGGAAAACCAGGGGGAGTGTGCAGAGGCGGGCGATGAACTCCTCAGGGGTGAGATCCTGAAAACGGGAGGCCGCCTCCGCGTAGAGCGCATCTACCGGATGGGAATCCAGAAAATCGTAGGTCAGTCCTGCCGTGTGGGTCAGGAGATCATGAACCAGGATTGGGCGCTGCAGCGCTGTGCGGGTATGGGCGTCCACGTACACCTGAACATCCGCAAAGCCGGGCAGAAATTTGCTGACCGGATCGTGCAATTGCAGCAAGCCGGCTTCATACAGGACCATGACCGCCACGCTGACAATGGGTTTGGTCATGGAGTAGATGCGAAAAATGGTATCAGCCGCCAGAGCCTGTGCCTGTTCCCTGTCCTGCCAGCCGTACGATTCAAAGTGACAGACCTGATCGCGGCGCATCAGCAGGGTCTGGATACCGGCCAGGTGGCCTTCGTCCACGACACGCTGCATATGTTGACGGATACGCGACAACTGTGCCGAGGAAATGCCGACCTGATCGGGAGATACAACTTGCATTGGCTTGCCTGGCGGAATGGGGAAAAGTCCAGCAGAGGAAGGTTATCGTCATCGTCCATTCCTATTTTAATGTGACACTGCGGAATCCCGCCGAATCGGATACGGCGCAATGGCCGTGGGTGGCCTTTGCTCGCCAGGCCTGACGAGGCCGGGTGTCCCTGTGCCACTGGCACAGCGTTGCAGACGGCGCTGACTATATTTGTCCGGTAACGCGTTGTTGATGTGACCGCCGACCCCAACGGCAAATGCCCGGATCTGTCGGACACCACGTTGCACAGCGCCCTGCGGCCTGTTGCCCGGCCAGAACCGCAAATGCGTATCCAGGCGTCTCCCCGTCTTCCCGGCTGTATACCCTGAGAGATGAACGGTTCGGGCTGTAGGCTGTGGTTTGAACAGACACTCGGCATCCCTCACGGCCAAAGCCGTGAGGAAATACCTGTTTCGGGGATCGGAAGTGGAACAGCGAGGGATCAGCTATGTCGGCACCTGATGCAAGCCGCCGTCCAGCCATGGATCGCGGGACTGACTGCATCCGATGGTCTCAAACAGACCTTAGTTGTATCCGAACCAACAGCTGACAGCCCCGCAGAACCTGAATATCCCTGCTCTGGGGCATCTGCGGTCTCTTCAGCGGTTTCACAGTGCATTCCCGGGAGCCTGGAAACGATGATCCTGTTGTCCCGGGGACATATCGGGTATTATCCACATACAAGATGATGAAGTCCGGTTCGGCTTCAGGGGAGATGCCGATACCCTCTTCAACCAAGACAGTGTATCCTTGGGGACCGCGTGCAAGACGGACCCCGGTGGCAAGTGACCGGACAGGCCAGCGCCTTATGCCGCTCCCGACCTGTTTGCGGGCCGTGCCTGTGGCGCCAGGTCAGTGCCCGGAACTGGTTCTGCTACCGGGAACGGCAGCAGGACACGGCCCTGTTGTGCCGGAATCCCTGTTTTGGCCAGGGTTGAACTGGCTTGCCAGCTCAACCCGGTTCGTCTCTGTGCTGACCTGCATCCGGGATGCCATACAGATAGTGGGAGGACCGCCGTGAGGAGGACTTCGGCCACAGGAGCGACGTGGTCATGCAGTTGCTCTGCCATGCCCTGCACAGCTTGCCTCCTTCTGGGGCCGGACATTGGTAAGGTCTTCTGGTAAATTGTATTCCCGCTTAACGCCCAAAGGTTGACTCATGTTGACGCCCCGTCGCAGCCGGCTGGCCCACCTCCTGCTGGACATCTACAGCACACTCTACCCGAGAGTGTGCCGCCTGCGGCCCGGACAGGAAGCCACGTTCAGGACCAAACTTCTGCGGGACTATCTGACGCCGGGAGACCGGCATGACGATTGGCTCCGTATCTGCCATGGTCTTGGCTCCCTATGGCTACCTCGTGCCCCCGTTCAGGTAGGAGGGGTCAATCTCCCCCAGCCCTTCATCCTCGCGGGCGGCTGGATCAAAGGGCGAGGTTATGACAGCGAAATCCAGGCCCTTGCCCATGTCATTCGCCCCGAATCATTTCTGCCGGGCTGGCGCACATTGCCTCTATTGGCCGGGCCGGTGGAGTTCGGTTCCTTTAACCGGTGGCCTCACCGCCCCCCTGATTCCACCAACCACCAGGCGGGTTTCGGCAATCCCGGCATCCGGGCTGCAACAGCCTTTCTGTCCCTGCACCAGTCGCAACTTCCTGCCACCTACGGGATCAACATTTCTCCGCCACCCGTTCCCGGCGATGCAGAGGAAATGCAGCAAGAGATCACGGAGTCCCTGGCGACCGTCTTCGCCTCGGGGCTCGAACCGTCCTGGATTACCCTGAACCTTGCCCATATCATGAAGCCCCCGGAGTTGGTCAGCCCGGTCTATGATCTCCTGCAGGCAGCCAGTCAGGCTATGCCCGCGACTACCCCTCTCTGGTTCAAGGTGAGTCCGGGTATGACGGCGTCCTGTTATCACGAACTGCTGGATCTGTGCGTTGCATGTAACGTCAAGGCGATCATTGCGACCGATGTCCTGTTCCAAACGGACAGCAGAGGCTTGCCTGCGAACGTAAGCGGGAGAGCTCTCGCCCCCTTGGCGCGCCAGGCACAGGTCGCCCTGGCTACCCTGAAACGCATCCATGGTCATGCCATAGACCTTGTGGCCTGCGGGGGTATTTTGGCTGGCCGGGACCTGCCTGTGCTGGCACAATTGGGGATACAGGCCTGGCAATACCATTCCGCCCTGCTGTACCGGGGCCCTGTCGCTGGCCCTTTGATATGGTGGGAGTCCGAACGACGAATCCAGGCTGCCGGGAAGTATTCTGCGCATGGAGGGAAACAGGGGAGCAGCCTGAGCCACCTTTTGCCTTGGTAACACGCAACGCTTCCTCTTGGCACCGTTTGCCATCAGCACGGGTATGCCGGGCGTATCCGTGGGCCATAGCAGTTTCCCATCACATCTCCCGACAGGCCCCGAACGAAAGGTTCTCCCCCATTGAGGTTGGCCGGAACGAACATGGCCGATGGGACTTTGCAAGATGCCCAGAACCGTTTCCGTGCTGTGGTCAATGCAGCCGGCACTCCGCAGTTCGTGGCGTGACGGGGGCAACTGGCCGTTGGGGTGCTGGCGGCGGCAGCGTATGAGCGTCTTCACAACCTGGAACAAGCCAACGCACCGACACTGGCTGAAGCTCTTGCTTGCCATGCCGCAGGATGACCAGGAGTTTGAGCACCTGCCTCTGTCAAACCAGCCTCTCGGGAGGGTCACACAGACCCCCCAGCGCGTCAAACCTGGGATTCGGCTTCCCTGAGGCCTTGCCTGCCATTATCAGAGTTTCCCTAATTTACTGTAGGCACGTCACCGCCTAACGGGTCGCAGGGATGGCTTGGAGCAAGGGTCAACAACGGCTGCCTTGTAATGTCGCTGACGGGGATGTTGTTCCTTTTCCCGCAGGCACAGGGGCAGGACAAAAGCCAGAATCCGCCATTGTTCCCTGCCTG
The DNA here is from genome assembly GCA_963664185.2 of Caldilineaceae bacterium. Taxonomy (GTDB): domain Bacteria; phylum Chloroflexota; class Anaerolineae; order Caldilineales; family Caldilineaceae; genus Bin34. Next base: position 8,827 of record CAXXOQ010000132.1, read on the forward strand.
TCATCCGACCACCCTTTCGATATATCCCAATGGGGTGTATTCCGCTCGCCAGGCGCAATTCTCTGTGCTCTTTCCTGGCTCGGTCATCGGCATGCCCTCAATACCGCGTTGTTTTGGCTGCACCAAGCTGTGATTTTCGGGTCTTTGGCTCCTTTCGTACCCATGGCTTCTTCGATAACGCGGAAGCCATATCCTGCTTGGACCAAGGCTTGGGCGACGCCTGGCACAAGTGATTTATCAGGAAGGAAAGGTGGATCAGTGGGCTTGGAGACGTGTTTCCCAGTCACAGGCAACCTGCACCGCATTCTGTGAAATGCCAAATGCCTGGGCCACCCATGCCTTGGAGTCGCCTGCTTCAACCATGCCAAAAAGGGTCCTTGTGGGGATCCTGGTGCCCTTGATGCAGGGGGCGCCAAACTGGATCTGGGGTTCCAGCACGATACCGTTCAGCGGCTCCCACGAAATTGCCATATGCGATGTCTTGCTGAATGTCATATCCTTTACGGGAATCAGATGCTCTTGTAACCGGGAAAGTGCTAGCGGACCATGTTGACCCGTGGCAACCAATCCTGCCGACCACGCCGTGAATATCTCACCTTGTCCCGTCCACAGGAATTCGGTTGCGAATGGCCACGGCATTCCTGTTTCTTCGCGGAGCCATCGCTGCGCCTAATCAATACTGGGCCAACTGACACCAGCGTTGCGCAGAACGGCAATGACCCGCATGGATATAAGGTCTTCGAAAGAAAGAAATATGTCTCGCCTGGACTCTTGCGACTCAGTACCGGCCACCACGCCGCGTCGAAGCCATCTGTAGAGACTGTGGGATTTCACAGCGTACAGGGCATTGCCCAACGATGACGCCTTGATGTAACGGGCTGCCTCCGGAACTTCGTATATGCCTGCTCCCGCGTGTTCAGTTTGGGGAATACTTGCCGTAAGTGCCATTTGACGTACCCCCTTTGGATATAGACAAGATGCCATTCAATTGTATTGCCTTAGCTCAACTTTTCTTTGCAAGCGCTCTGCTTTCCTGCCGCTGTTGGGTTTAACCCTATGGCAAGTGCGGAGGCCATCTGTGTGGGGAACATCCAAATGCATGACAGGAATCCTGTGTTGCACATGGCAAAATCCATGTTTGGTGGGGACAGTTGGCTGTGGCACAGCCAGTAGGCCATCAGAAACCATCGGCGAATGTCACGTTTTCTTTCGGAAAGGAACAGGTCAAGTTCCTTAACCCAGGGACTGCGTTGTACATAACGGGGGTACGACCTCGATAATGCCGAACATCAACCTGTGCCCATCTGCCCGCAAAGGGAGAACAGGGTCTTCCCGTCCTGTAGTCGCATCCAGGTGAGAACTGTCCTGTCCAGACTTGCATTGTGACCATTTACTTTCCACATCGGGCCTTTCCGATACAATAAGCTTGGTCAGCCAAACCAAACTTGCCAATCGAGGAAGAATCGCATGGACAACCT
>CAXXOQ010000133.1:0-8197 GCA_963664185.2 Caldilineaceae bacterium
CGCCCCTTCACCTCCCAGCAGTATCGCCAGCATATCGCCCGGCGGAATCTGTACGGAACCCAGCCCGATACTGGCCCCGAAGGCGACAGGCAGCAGGATCAGGCCCCATAGCCACGGGTAACGGACGAGCGCGGTCCTGGCCTTCCCAGGAAAACCCGTGTTCATTCCAGCTGGCGGTAGTAAACGAATTCATGCTCCGGCAGGAGGTGCGGGTGAAATATGGCCATCAGGTCGGCCAGCACGACGTGAGGGCGAATGACCGCCCCTTCCCAGATGTCGTTGGCCCCCGCGGGCGACAGCCTGCGGTCGTCGTTGAATATGGCCTCCGTCTGATAGGCCGCAAACTGGGCAAAACGGGCATCCGCCACCAGCAGGGCTTCCCGATCCGCCATCTGGCCGACATTGAGCCAATAGTCGGCACCATGGGCCCGTTCATATACCTGCTCGAAATCCAGAAACAGGGCGGAGGTCCCCTCATGGTCGCTCCAAAGATAGTGTCCGCCCGCATCCTGCAGCAAGGTCGCCATATAGCCCTGGCCCCCGGCCATGTACCAAACCCCCTCCCAGGGCGTATTCAGGAACACGGTGGGCCGGTCAGTCTCCTGTGCCACCAGGGCCCTGAGTTGTTCGTACTGCCCCACGGCTTCGGCAAAGTAGGCATTGGCTTCCTGCTCGCGGTTGAGCAGGACCGCCGTCAGTTTCAGCCATTCGGCCCGTCCCAGCGGGGTGGGCTCCAGCCATTCCCCGTTCAGCAGAACCGTCTGGTGGGCCGCCCGCAAGACGGGGTGGGCATCCCCCTCAGGTGCCCCCAGGCTATACGTCATGACCAGATCCGGATTCAGGACCAGGATCTGCTCTACATCCACGGTATGGCCAAACCCTACCAGGCTGATGGCACCCTCCGCCACCCTTTGCCGCACGGCCTCGGAGTACACAGTCCAGTCACTGCCCAATCCCACCAGCAGCGGTATCTGGTCCAGCAATTCCAGGGTCGGCAGGTAGGAAGAGGACAGGGCCACCAGCGACCGAATAGGCACTTCAATGACGGTCGCATGCGCGAAGCCTGCGGGCACGGGCGTGCCGCACTGCACCAGCAAATAGGTTTCGGCTTCCTCCGCACCCGGCCAGGGACGGGTTACATCAACGACCTTGTAATGGGAGAAATACTCAATGGTGAAACCCGTGGCGTGGGTGATCCGGCTCTTGTCCGGAAAGTAGTCCACGGCCGGATCGAAATCGGCAACGCAGGGACTGTCAGCCTCTGTGGGCTCCGGAATCGTGATCCCGGTACAGCCCCCCATCCACAAGATGCCAACAACCAGGCACCATAGCCATCGCTTTTTCATCGTGTCCGCCTCCTCGTGCAGATTGCCACGATCCAGCAGGGGCCAGTCGCAACTGCGCGGACGAAAAACCAATGGCCTGCACCGGCAGGCCTACGAATCAGAGCGAGGGATTCGTCCTGCCTCAATCCACGAAGGCGGACCCATGCCACAGCTGGATCAAGCCTGGGGTGCTGGTGGGTAATCGGACTTGGCCTCAGGACCTTACCGTTGCGGGACAGTACCGGACTTGCACCGGTTTCCCCCTTGCGTACTGGGCATCCGGGCCACAGTACACCACCACCATAGGCCATGACATGTGTGTCGGGGACTATATCGGATTCCAGGCCCATAGTCAAACCGGCAGGACTTGGGTCCTGGCCCAGATCCCCGGATCGGGACATCTGCGCGATAATGGCAGGAGCACACTCTTCTGTCGCAGGAATATGTTAGGAGGCCCCGATGGAGGCTGAGAGCAAGCGCCAGGAACTGGAACGGGATGGATACACAGTCATACCCCACGTGTTGTCCGCGACGATGCTGGCACAGGCGCGCGCCGTCACAACGCAGTTGCTGGAGGCGCAGTCCCCGGAATATTTCGCCCAACAGCGCTCCCCCGGCAGCATGATCCCCGTCTTTGCCCATCCCTGGTTTGCGGATCTGGTAGTCTGGCCACCGGCCCTGGAGATACTGCAGGCCATGGGCATGGCAGTCCCCCGGTTTACGTCAGGATACGTGATCAGCAAACCGCCGCATTCCCCCCCGCTGTTCTGGCACCAGGACTGGGGAGGCTGGGATGATCCGCTCAGCTATACCGCCCCCACGGTACAGGTTTTCCTGATGTATTACCTGGTAGACACCTCACCGCACAATGGGTGCCTGCGTGTGCTGAAACGTTCGCACCGGGCACGCCACCCCATGCACGATGCCGTGCCCGAGGCGCATACCGATGTGCTGCGCCGGGCGACCGATCCGGCGCATCCGGCCTTCCAGCCCATTCCGGAGGATGTGGCCGTCCCTGTGCAGGCCGGTGATCTGGTCATAGGGGATTCACGCCTGTTGCATGGCGCCTTTGCCAACGCATCCGAGGATTGGCGCACGGTCATTACCTTGTGGTATCACCCGTTTGAGCGGTATTCCGAACCGCTGCAGGCGTATATGGCCCAAACCATGAACCAGATCGGAGACTGGCCCGTGTCCGCACAAGACAAGGTGGCCGCCCTGATACCGCACTATGAAGGTACACAGCCCCCTATACGCTGGAACCGTATTCCGGGGCCGGAACTGACTTGACGGTCAGTCAGGCTTGCCTTGACAATGCGCATGGCAAGCACTTGGCCTGGGGCAATCCTGGTGGGGCAGATGGAGGATATCATGCCTCTCTGAGGCCGCATCGCCTCTGCCATGTCTTTGCGGGACCGGTACTGCCTGCGGCCACCGCGACCCAGGCATGGACACCGCCAGGCACGGCACCGAGGGCGTTGCCCCCAGCCCTGGCGCAAACCGGACGGGGTGGATGCATACGGCCGGGATGACTCCCGGCCCGCGGCAGGTCTGCCCAGAGAATCGAATTTTCCCCTACCTCGCCAAATGAAAGGACACACCTGCTATGACCAAACCCCTCATCACCGTTGTCGGCAGTTTTTTGGTAGGCATGACCCTGCGCACCCAGCACATGCCCATCTTTGGCGAAACCTTGGTGGGCTCCGATTTTGACATGGGGCCGGGGGGCAAGGGTTCCAATCAGGCCGTCGCCACGGCCAGATTGGGTGCCCAGGCAGCCTTTGCGGGCATCATTGGAAACGACCAGTTGGGGGAAATTGCCACCAGCCTTTACACCCAGGAAGGGGTTGATACCACCTATTTGCAACGGACGGATTTGATGACGACAGGGGTCGGCTTTATCATTCTGAACGAGGCGGGTGACAACGGCATTATTCTGGATATAGGCGCGAATGCAGGCATGGATGCGGCGTTCGTCGATCAGCTTGAAGACCAGATTGCCCGCAGTGACGTGGTCATGTCGGTCCTGGAAATCCCGGTGGCAGCGGCGGCTCAGGCCATGGCGCTGGGCAGGAAACACGGCGTGCGCACCATCCTGAACCCCGCCCCCGCGGCTCATCTTGATGAGGCTGTGCTTCGCAATGTGGATTACCTGACTCCCAACGAAACCGAACTGCGCATTCTGCAGGGGCTGCCCGCCGATGATCCAACACCGACGCGCGAATTGGCCCAACAGTTGCAAGCGCGGGGTGTGAAGAACCTGATCGTGACCCAGGGGGAGAAGGGCGCCCTTGTCCTGTCGGAAACTGGCCTGTTTGAAGTAGCCGGTATAATGCTGTCGCGAGACATTGTGGACACAACAGGAGCGGGAGATGCCTTTAACGGGGGATTGGCCGTGGCCCTGGCCCACGGGAAATCGCTGCAGGAAGCGGTGCAGTTTGCCTGTTGTACCGGCCGCCTGGCCTGTGACAAACTCGGCGTGATTCCCGCCCTGGCGTATCGCGATCAGGCGGAGCAATTGCATCAGAGGGTATACCGGTAATGCCCAGCCTGCCATGAAAGGTAACCTGCAGTAGCCCTGACCTACAGGGTGCGTGATTGGGATGCAGTCTGCCTTTTGCGGCAAACCCGTTACGGCTGCCGGAATCAAGCACAGGTTGCAGGCCAAGAAAACCACATCTTTGGCCGATTTGCCCTGCACATGGACCAAACCGACAGCCGTAACTGGCATGCCGGGACCAGGAAATGCGAGCTGCGGCAACATGTTGTGGATGAGCGCCGAAACTGATCCCTTTATTCCCAGAGGACGAAATCATGAAACCCATTGATCCGGCCAGTTGGCGCAATGACTTCTCCGCCTATATTGGTCGCCAAGAGGAGGTCAATGCGGAGCTGGAGTCAATCCGTGCGGAATTGCGTCGCACGCTGGACGGTCGCATCTTTGAGCGCGAGGGTATGGCCTGGTATCGCCAGGCCTACGTTGAGGCTTTCCTGTTCATGTACGATACCTTCTTCTATGATCGCGAAGCGGGGCGCTACCGTATCGACGAGATTCTCGACGATGGCGAACGCGAATTCGGCGGCTACGATGTCATCCTGCTGTGGCAGTCATACCCGCGCCTGGGCATTGATGGACGCAACCAGATCGACTTCTACCGTGACATGCCCGGTGGTCTGCCCGGACTGCGCGCCCTGACCGAACGCGCTCACGCACGGGGTGTACGCGTGTTTGTGAATTACAATCCCTGGGATATTGGTACCCGGCGCGAAGCCGGCACCGCACCATCCCATGATCCCCGGGGATACCGGTTCAATTTTGCCGATAAGGGAGCACCGGCCATCGCCGACGCCGAAGCGCTCGCCGCGGTGATCGAACACATCGGGGCCGATGGAATCTTTCTTGACACGATGGTGTCCGACGATCCGGGATTCCGTGCGCCACTCGCACGCGCCAATCCGCATATTGTCTTCAATCCCGAAGGTGTGCCGCCGCTGGAGGCGCTCAACTCGATCACAGGCAGTTGGCTGCAGCAGGTCTCGCTCGGACCGCCCGGCCTTTTGACCATTCGCTGGCTGGAACCCCGGTACTCGTTTCGGGCCATCGACCGGATATCGCGCGATCGTCATGCATTCATCCAGGAGGCCTTCTTCCACGGTTGCGGACACGTCGTGTGGGAGAACATCTTCGGCTGGTGGAATCCCTGGTCCGCCGCCGATCGCACTCTGTTGCGCCGCTGTGTCTGGTTGCTGCGTGAGTACGCGGCGGCATTTCAGGATCCGGCGTGGCAACCCTACGTGACTACACATGCAGAAGGGGTATACGCCCACCGCTGGCATGCGGGTGACACCACCGTACACACGCTGCTCAACGTGTCAGGCGGTCCGGTCAATGCGCCGGTGTTGACCGTACCCTCTACCACGGCGCGCGGCCTCAGCCTCCGTCACTATGACGTCTGGCAGGGCACAGAGATCCAGCCCGAGGTACACACGGATTCCCACCTGCTCCCCCTTTCGCTGCCGCCCGGCGCGGCGGGCTGCGTCGTGTCTGCGCCCGCCGATGCAGCCGTGGCATTTCCGCCCGCGCCTACACCCGCACCGCCCGCGCGCGATCGCCCTGGTATTGACCGCGCCCGTGTCACCCTGGCCGACCTGTCCCTGCGCCCCGCAGCGCCGTCGGACCCGATTGTCAGGGGGGAAGCGCCGGCAGGTATGTGCCAGGTGCCAGGCGGACTTTTCCGATTCGTCGTCCGCCATAACACCTCGACCGTTATGGAGGGGGCCTGCTATGGCGGTATCGATCACCTCCTGGACAAGAATCATCCGCCCCAATTCATCGAGATGGCCGACTATTGGATCGATCAAACTGAGGTGACGAACGCCGCCTACCGTGAATTCCTGGCAGAGACACATTACCGGCCGCGGGATCTGACCCACTTTTTGCGACACTGGTCGCACGCAGCAGGCCAGGCGCAGGAACCCTGGACTTGGGCGGTGCCGCCGGGGAAGGAGCGCCATCCGGTGGTGTGGGTAGACCTGGATGACGCGCGGGCGTATGCACGCTGGGCGGGCAAACGCTTGCCGCGCGAGGAGGAGTGGCAGCGCGCAGCCGGGTTTTCCGTATGGCCCTGGGGGGATCGCTTTGACCCCTCTTTGTGCAACAGCGGGTCGGATGATACTACGCCGGTGGATCAATTCCCGGGTGGTGTCAGCCGGTACGGGTGTCTGGACATGGCGGGCAATGTGTGGGAGTGGACCGAAAGCGAACGCGACGACGGTCATACCCGCTACGCTATCATTCGGGGTGGCAGTTACCTCAAGGTGGAGGGCAGCATCTGGTATAACGCCAGCGGCGCGCAGCCCAACGACTGCCACGAAAAAATACTGCTGATGTACCCCGGCCTCGACCGCTGCAGCACCATCGGCTTCCGCTGTGTGAAAGATAGCGCCTGACCAGGCCAGGACCTGGCAATTTTTTTGAGGTCCAGGACAAGAGACGTCCCCTCACCGGCGGTGGTGTGGCCTGGGTCTGTGCCGCAGGACGCACCGCAACGCAAGCGGTCAGGATACAACCGGCGGCATAAAGCCAACACGCCAGAGTTACGCAAAACAGGAGGAGTGTGCAGGAAATGGCCCTGAGAGAGTTTCCTCCCTCGAAAGTCCCGAGATTCAGGTTCGCCGAGACGCTGGGGGAGCAAGAAAGGCAGCTGGCAAGCAATCCCTTGATGTTGCGCATGATGGCGGCGCGCAGGGAGAAAGCGGACGATCCCCATCGACCCGCTTATCACTACGTCAACCCGGAATATAAGCTCAACGACCCGAATGGACTGTGTTTCTGGCAAGGGCGCTGGCATCTTTTCTACCAGGCGGTGCCGCCTGAAGAAACCCGATGGCACTGGGCACACGCCGTCAGCGAAGACTTGATCCGCTGGCGAGACCTGCCCTATGCGCTTTACCCCGGACCGGAGGAAAGTTGCTATTCCGGCACGGCTCTCATCGAAGAGGACAACGGCGGCTCCCGCGTCATCGCTATGTATCATGGCCGATTAATGGGCAACATGGTGGCCATATCCCGTGATCCGCTGCTTCTGAATTGGGAGAAGCTAACGGGACACGCCGTTATTCCGTACGGATCCCAGGACGAACCTCCCCTGCCTTATGGGATCTACGATCCCTGCATATGGAAGAAGGAGGGTGTCTACTACGCGCTTTCTGCGGGGATACGGCCTTACCGGCCGGACGGCAAATACCTCGCCGCCAATTACCTGTTTCGCTCGGAAGATCTGGAGAACTGGGAGTACCTTCACCCCTTCGTCGAAGGCGACCGATTTACGCGGCTGGGCGATGATGGTGCCTGCCCCTATTTCCTGCCGATAGGCGATCGCTATATTCTGCTGTTTTTCAGTCACTTGACCGGAGGTCAGTACCTGCTTGGCGACTACGACCGGCAGCGTGACAAGTTCGTCGTTGACGCACACGGTCTTTGCAATTTCGGCGCGGCTTTCCCGGGTGGCGTACATGCGCCTACGGCCGCACCCGACGGGGAAGGCGGCGTCATCGTTCTGTTCAACATGAATCCGGCCAAGCCCACCCTACAAGAACAACGACTATTTGCGTGGCTTTTTCGGCGACCCGGGAGGGAGCGCCGAAACGGGCCATGATGCTTCCCGGTATGCCCATGACTGGGATCAGTTGCTGACGTTGCCCAGACGCCTGACGCTCCGCGACTCCCATGAGTTGCGTGTCGAGCCGGCCGGCGACATCGAATCCCTGTGGTACGACCATCGACACGTCAGCCGGATGATCCTGCCGGCCAACCAGGAGGTCGTGCTTGAGGACATCCAGGGCAACGCGCTCGAATTGGGCATTGAGGTTGACCCGAAGCGCGCGTCAATGTTTGAAGTTAACGTTTTGCGTTCTCCGCACAAGGAGGAATTCACGCGGATCTGTTTCTTCCACAAGAGAGGCTACAAGTATCGGGAACCGTTCACGGACGATGTGCGGGCGCACAGGATCATGTCATCGGCGCTGTCGCATCCGGTCCGCTACGAGAGCATGATAACGCTTGATTCGTCCTGCGCGTCGGCTTTACCTGATGTGCTTGCGCGACCGCCCGAGTCGGCGCCAGTCTTCATCGAATCAGGGGAAACGGTCCAGCTCCGTGTCTTCGTCGACCGCAACGTGGTCGAGGTTTTTGTAAACGGGAGACAGTGTGTGGCCATCCGCGTCTATCCTGGACGCAGGGACAGCACCGGCGTCTCATTGTTGTCCCGCGGTCAGGCCGCGGAAGTGCTGGCGCTCGATTGCTGGCAGATGCAAAACATCTATGCATAGACAGGCGGTCATGCGCAAAGAGGGGTTGCAGGAAGGCGGTG
>CAXXOQ010000134.1:0-10358 GCA_963664185.2 Caldilineaceae bacterium
GTCACGTTGTTCATCAACTACACGCAAGGCGTGCGCCTCACGGACTGGTGAAAACGGATTCCGGGCCATTCGGCGTTCCGTCGCCCTGGATTTGGGGACTGACCGAAGACATCCACACCATTGAACAGGAAATGATTATCAAGTCCCTCCGGTGTGGCTATCGTGTCTGTGAAATCCCCACCCACGAATACCCGCGTGCCAACGGCGTTTCCACGCTCCACCTGACCGAGGTCTGGCACCGGTTTGTCCTGACTCTGTTTCCATTACCTCTTCTTCTGGAACCCGAAGCGGCGTTCTCCCACCAGCGGCTGACATGAACCCCTCCTGTGGCCCAGAGCCGACTTCCTGCGGTACTGGCTTCCGGGATGGCTAACCGCAACGGTGCCTGCCTGCACCGGCCGACCAGGAGGCAGCACGGGCAGGTCGGCGTCCTGCTGTTGCTCTTTGGCCTGGGCCGCGGGGTATTTCAGCATACAGGTACCGGCCTTTGAAACGCCGGACGAATTCCAGCACTATGCGGTCGTGCAACATATCGTGACGTGGTACGACTTGCCGAAGTCGGAGGCCCAATACACCGGGCCTATGGCGGCAGCAGGGAGTCCAGGCACCCCTCTATTACATCGCAGGGGCCTTGCTGACGTTCTGGATCGATCAGTCGGACTTGCCCCAGACCGCCCACCGGGTCAACCGTTTTGCCCGTCTGGGCCAGACCTATGCCACGGACAATCGCAACTTCTTTCTGCCCCATGCGGACGATGGCTGGGTGTGGCAACGGGAATTCCTGGCGCTGCATATATTGCGCATCTTTTCCGTCTGCCTGAGCTGCCTCACACTGTATGCCGTGTATCGCTTCGTGCGGTTGCTGCTGTGCCACGAACTGGCATTGCTCGGCACTGCCACCTGCGCCTTCATTCCCCAGTTCGTCTTCATTGCCGGTGCCGCCAGCAACGACAACCTGATCAATGCCCTGGCCTGTCTTCTGCTGTGGCGCCTGGCCTTGTGGACCATGGAAGCAAGCTCTGACAGCGCAGACGGGATTGCCTGCTTTCACCGCCGCCCCTGGGAACTGGGTGGGATTCTCGCCCTCGCCCTGCTGGCCAAGCTGAGCAGCCTGGGCCTGATCGCTGTCAGCGGTCTGGCGGTAGCCTGGGTGGCCTGGCAGAGAGGCAGTCAGCACGTTCTCTGGACTGTCGGCTGGCGCATGGCCGCCACGGTGGCCGTGCTGGCCGGCTGGTGGTTCGGGCGCAACATCTGGCTGTACGGAGACCCGCTGGCATGGAACATCTGGGAAGCCAACATCACCCTGCGCGGCGCACCGCTGCAGACAGGGGACCTGCGCCGCGAACTGCCCGGCATGTTTCAGAGCTTCTGGGGCCAATTCGGCTGGCTTACCGTACCCTATCCCGATTGGGTTTACGGAGTCCTGTCCCTGGTGTCCCTCCTGCTTGCCATGGGCGCCGCCATCTGGCTGTGGCGCGCCGCCCGGGCGCTGGATCCGGAGCAATACCTGCTGGAGAATCCCCGTGTGGTCCAGGCAGGTCTGGCCGTGGCCTGGCTGGGCCTGCTGCTTCTCTCATGGCTGCGCTTCATGTTGATTGCACCGGCGGCCCAGGGAAGATACCTGTTTCCGGCCCTCTGTGCCCTGGCGCTGGGCGTTAGCCTTGGCCTGGCCCTGCTGCCCCGGCGGCTACGCCGGATTGCCTGGTGCCTGCCCGCGTTTCTGCTTGTCCTGGGTATCGCCACCCCAACCTGGATTATCCGCCCGGCCTACGTGCCGCCCTCCTACGCACAACATGCCTCTCAGGTCCTGACGCCTGCTGAGGCCATTGTCGGCCACGATCTGACACAACCCGAATTTCAACTTGAGGGCATGAGCCTCGCCGATACCTTCGTACCGGGTTCCACCTACCCGGTCTTTGTGCGCCTTACCGCCCTGAATCCGGTGCCAGAGGACTATGCCCTGTTCCTGCATCTGCGGGATGAAGCCGGACAGGTAGTGGCCCAATACGACGGCATTCCCGGTGGCGGCCTGTGGCCCACCAGTCAGTGGCCCGTCGCTGAAACCCGCACGGAGATGTTCACGTTGCCTGTGCCCCGCCATGTGGAACCTGGCACGAAGGGTACGATTGTCTTTGGTCTGTACCATCCCTGGACCTGGATGCGTCCCCATTGGTGCAACCAACAGGACGCGTCGGATTGCCATGGTGCTGCGGACATGCCCAACGAATACAAGGTGGGCCCCTTCCAGATCGTTGCCAGTGCCCAGAATTGAGGCGCCTCCTGCCGTGACCCTTCCTTTGTGCAGGGAATCCGTTCTTCTCGGGCCCCACTTGGCCGATACGGACTCCGGGCAGAGGTCCGGCGTTACGCCCGAGTTTGATCGCTGTCTCGCAGACACCGGACCACAGATACTATGGCTGGCTATACCTACAGTGGTAAATATCAGGGCTGATGGCAACCACCATCGGCCGATCATACAGACGTATAACTGGCCACGAGGAGGCCTGTCCCAGGAGATGGCTTTCCTCTGTTCCGGGAGCATCTGTGCTTTATGTCAAAATATTTGTCCGCACTTGCCGTATACTGTGCGTGCGTCCAGTTCTCAGATCGCCTGGACTGGAGATTTCCTGTCGTGACAGACTCCCCTCCGCTTCTGATGCAGAACAGACAACGTAACGTTGGCTTGTACACTTGGCATGAGAACCGGGAACCGCTACTCGGGGTTTACCATAAGGTACCTGATCTCGCGCCCACTATGCTTGTCTCATGAGATTCTTCAACACTGCCGGTCCCTGCAACCAGACAAACCACTACATGTTGCCCGCCTCTTCGCGGCTGGAGTCGTTACCGCTGGAACGCCTCATTGCCCAACAAGCCTACTTTGTCCTGTACGCCCCACGCCAGACCGGCAAAACCACAGCCATGCGGGAATGGGCAAACCAACTGACCCATGCCGGCAAGTATATTGGCATGCTGGTCTCCATGGAGGTGGGGGCAGCCTTTCCCCATGATGTGGGTAGGGCGGAAGACGCCATTTTGGGGGATTGGCAACAGGATATCCGTCTTCAGTTACCCCGCACTTTGCATCCTCCCGTGTGGCACACCGAGGCACCCAGTGGCCAACGGATCCGGACCTTTCTGACCGAATGGGCCTTGGATGCCCCGCGCCCCCTGGTGGTGTTGCTGGACGAAATCGACTCCCTGACAGGCTACGGTCTGATTTCCGTCCTGCGCCAGTTGCGGACAGGCTTCTCCTATCGTCCGGCTGCCTTTCCCAGTTCTGTCTGCCTCATTGGCCTGCGAGACATACGCGATTACAAGGTCCAGCCCCAAGGGGAGACACGCCTCCACACCGCCAGTCCCTTTAATGTCACAGCAGGCTCCTTTACCCTGCGCGATTTGACGGCCTGCGAAGTCTCAATCCTGCTGGAACAGCATACCCAGGCCACAGGGCAGGTATTTGCGACCGCCGCGCAACAACAGATTTTCGCCTTGACCCAAGGACAGCCCTGGCTTGTCAATGCCCTGGCCAAGGTCTGTGTAGAGGAGGTAGCAACGGATGAAGCCATCGCCATTGACTTGCTCCACGTTAACGAAGCCCGGGACATCCTGATTCAACGCCGCCAAACTCATCTGGACCAGTTGACGGACAAACTGCGGGAAGCACGTCTGCATCGCGTGATCGCACCCATTCTGGCAGGGGACACGCTGGACGCCATTCCCCTGGACGATTTGGAATATGCCCTGGATCTGGGCCTGGTGCGTTACGACAATGGGAGCAGCCTGGCCATCGCCAATCCCATGTATGGGGAAATCATATCCCGCGTGCTGGCCAGCAGCGCCCAGGCTTCTCTGCCTGCCACCCATCCGGTCTGGCTCAACGCCGATGGTTCTCTCAATCCCGGCCAACTGCTGGAGGCCTTTCTGGCCTTCTGGCGCCAGCACGGACAGCCACTTCTGCAGAGCGCCCCCTATCCCAAAATTGCCCCCCACCTGGTGATGATGGCATTTCTGCACCGCGTGGTCAACCGCCATGGCCGGATCGAACGCGAATACGCCATTGGCTCGCGGCGCATCGATCTTTGCCTGTTCTACGGTGAAGTGCAAATGGCCATGGAACTCAAGGTATGGCGCGATGGCGAGACGGACCCACGGCCACAGGGTCTGGCACAACTGGATCGCTACCTCAGTGGGCTGGGTCTGGAGTCGGGCTGGCTTGTACTTTTCGATCAGCGCAGCGGCCAGCCCGATATCAGCCAACGCACGGCGGCAGAAACCGCAGGCACGCCGACAGGCCGAACCGTGACCGTGATCCGTGCCTGACGGCCCCGCGTGGCCAGGGAGAGGCAAGACGTACAGAAAGGGGATCGCCTGGGGTCCCGCGGATACGAAGGGGACTCCGCGGATTCAGGATGGGGACGAAACGGCAGTTGAAATGCGTCTGCCAGCGCCGGAGTAGGGGACCCCTGCCGCGGGCAGAGGCTCCAGACGTGCAATTCCCCACGGCCCAACCCGGGTACTTGCCGCGCTGCACCCGGAATTCCCGCGCCATGCTCGCCTGCCCCGGTTGCCACCGCCTATTGGGCCACCAGGCTGATTTGACTCACGTAGGCGTCATAGTCGTGACCGCTGGCATGAATACGTACATAGTTGAGGGTTTCTGGCCGGGTCAGCGCCAGCAGATTGAACAGGTCCGGTGATTCATAGGCAAACCAGGTTCCGGCCGGAACCTGTTCCCCATTCTCAATCCAATAGCCCGGAATGGGATCCCGATAGTAAAAGCCGTGCCCCCAGGTCCGTTCCTGGCCATAGATGTCGGTATAGCCAAGCTCAACCCGGATGGGGAACTCCGAGCTCAGTACCCCTGCGCCAGCCAGGCTCTGGTAATCAATGCGCAGGTTCAGGCGGAGAAACAGGCGCTCATGGAGCGCCACATTGCGCCCGATTTGCTGGCGCAATTCGTACTGGTTGTGGGCATTGTCTCCCTGGTCCCGCCAGAAATGCACCACCCAGCGTCCATCCTGGAATTCCCGTACCATGGAAGGTGGCGGCACATTGTTGGCGACCGTGTCCTGTTCCCAGGAGTCCTGCAACGGGGTCTGAAAGGACCCATTGGTCACCAGTTCCGCGGCCACATCGTGGGAACGAATCGAGACCGATTCCGGGGTGAAGCCAATCCAGTTGCCTTCCTCCAGCGTGAATTTGTCCTCTGCCCCATTGTGCCCCTGCGCCATCCCGTCCAGGACTGTCACCTGGGTCTGCTGATCGTCAACGGCGATGCGATAGATCCCATCGGCCAGTTTCACCTGGCCATGCGGGGTATCAATGCGCATGTTGACAGTGAGATCCTGGGGCATGAGGGTCACCACCCGTACCTGTCCCTGGTGCAGCACCAGATGCACTTCGTGCGGCTGGCCGCTGCGCCCGAAACAACGGCCGCCGGGCCTTGATCACATCCAGAATGGTATCGGAAGACAGCTGCACCGAATTGAGCATGCCTCCGGAAGCACTGGAACGAAACAGGCCCAGTACCCCCTGTTTGGCTTCCCCGGGCGTGATAAGCCGACTGTTTTCGTTGAAGTCTGACACGGGTTCGGTGACGGCGATAGGCTCGTCGCCTCCGTTGTACAGGTAGACGGTGCCGATCGTGGATTGCAGCAACAGTTCTCCCGGCACCTTCGCATGCCGATAAACATACCGGGATCCCGTGATCACCAGCACCAGGAGCAGACAGAACACCAGGAAAGCGGTGAGAATAACGGTCCACGCCAGACGCATGGGATCGTGGCGAATACCTGCCAGCAGCGAGTGGTCGGACACGGCCATCTCCTGGCCCACCTCTGCCGCGGAGCGCGGTTCAATTTCGGGGCCGGAAGCATCCATAACCAGTCTGTCGGAGGACCCAAGGCACAAACGGGACAGCCATCCCCGCACACGATGGCCTCACGGGGTTCATCCTCATACCGTACCAGGAAGAATCAGGTCATTGTCATCGGCGAAGTTGCGCAAGGCGGCGGTCACCGCTTCCTCCTCATCGGGATCGTCCGCCGCAGCGATGGACAGCAGGGCCCTGTGGGCGATGGCGCCCCCGATCCGGCTCAGGGTCCGAATGGCTTCGCAGCGCAGTTCCCGATCCCTCTCGTATTCAATAATCGTCAGGCAGATATCCAGGAAGCTTTTGAGCTGCAGCTGGCCCGCCGCATGCAAGGCAGCCTGCTTGACTTGGGGCAAAGGATCATCGAAGGCTTCCAGGATATAGCTGTCCCAACTCCGATCTGCGCTCCGGCCCATGGCTATGAGAGCGCTGATACGCACGGCTTCAAGGTCCGAGACGATGGCATCCTCGATGGTGTGCTGGGCATCCACATCACTGCTGTAGCCCATACTTTCGAGGGCACAACACTGCAGTTCCAGCGGCACCTGGGACGTCTCCCACCGCTGGAGCAGGGCGGCCAGCAGTTCGCCCCTGATGAGGCGGCTCCACGACTGCAACTCCCCCGCCAGCAGCAACTGGCCCACCGTACGTACGGCGGCCATCTGCACCGGCAAGTGGGTCTCGGTCGCCAGCAGTTCCAAAATGGCAGGCGCGGTATGGCGGTCCACATCAATGGCCAGGCCTTCCAGTGCCATCTGCCGGACAAAGGGATCAGGGTCTGTCAGCAGATGCCGAAAGAACACATTGAACTGCAGGGCGGGGCTGGTGCTGGCAATCTCCCGACAACAGCGGGCGATGCGGTGGCGTCGGCGCACGGGAATCAGCAACCAGAATTCCTTCAATTCTTCTGTTTCCGATCCCTCCAATTCTGCCAGAAAGTTGCAGATTGGAACGGGCCGGAAAGACCGTGCCGGTTACCAGGGAATACAGCAGGTCCTGCACCGTGAAGATGGTTTGTACCATGCGCCTCCTGCGATCTGCCGCTGCCAGTCCTGCTAGGCGTTCAAGAGGATGATGAGGACGGCGAAGGTCATCAGGACCGGGATCAGCCAGGGAACAGGCCGCGGTACGGGCCGCATTTCATGACCGCACTGGCGGCACACAACCAGGACCGCTGTTTGCCGACAGCGACAGGCAGGACACTTGAGGGTACGCGAGACATTGCGCAACGCAGTGCCACAGACCCGGCAATTGGTGGCAGACGCATAGTTGTCGGTACCACACCAGGCACAGGGATGTCTGCGTCCAATCTCTTTGTCGGGATGGTCAGACATGACCCACTTGCCACCTCATATGCAGGCCCCTGGATCCGAATGCCGTCAGCGTCCCAGGATGCCATACCAGTCGATGGGCTGCTGGGGTACCGCCAGATCCTGGATCGTGATGAACACCATCGCCACCAGCAGCAGGGCCATGCCCACCATGTGCACCACCTTCTCCCGGGCCGGTTCAATCTTCTTGCGTCGTACCATCTCTATCAGGACAAACAGCAGACGTCCGCCATCCAGGGCCGGCAAGGGCAACAGGTTGATGACGGCCAAGGCCGCACTCAGGGCCGCCGTCAGGCGCAGTACAGGCAACCACAGTCCCGTATTGGTTGTCACCTCAATGGCATCTCCCACCATGGCGGCGATCCCTACCGGGCCAATGAAATTGGCACCTTCACTCTCAACCTGTCCCCGCACCATTTGGGCTGGCAGGCTCAGTGTAGCCCAGATATAGCCAACCGTGTCAACCAGCCCCAGACCCAGGGCCTGAAAGGAGTGAATGTAGCCAATGCTGGTAGCGTTGGCAATGCGAATACCGATGGGGCCCTGTCCCTCCGGTGGTGCCGAACGGGGTGTTACCCTGACGGTTACCCACTCTTCTCCCTGCCGCAGCAACACCATGGGCACTTCCCTGTCCAGATTGTTGTGCGTCTCGGCGATCAGGCTTTGGCTGCCCTGTGTCAGCGGCATGGCCGCAAGGGAATACACGCGGTCTCCGGCTTCCAGACCCGCCTGGGCTGCCGGACTGTTGTCGGAGATGCCGGTGATGACGGTACCGAGCACTACTCGATAGCCCACGTCTTCCACCAGCCCGGTCACTGTCTGATCGGCCGGTACCGGCATGCGCAGCAACTCGCCCTGCCGCAAAAGGGACAGGTGCCCCCGTTCCTCGTTGTCCACCAAGCCCTGTTCTTCAGGGGCAATCCTGACCTCGGTGGGCAAGGCCGGTACCTGTATCGGCTGGCCATTGACGTTCAACAGGATGTCGCCGCTTTGCAAGGCCAGCGCCGCGGCCTGCGAGCCGGCAGGCACTTCCACCAATTCGGGCATTCCGGTGGGCACGGGGACGCCGGCACGGTAGGTGATCGAAAAACACAGGATCGCCACCAGCAGATTCATGGCCGCCCCGGCGACCAGGATCAGGAGCTTGCGCCATGCCACGGCCGCCGAAAACGAATCCGGGGCCGGGTCATGGTCGTCCATTCCCTTAAGCCGGGCGAAACCACCATAGGGTATCCAGTTCAGGGTGAAATCCGTGCCCTGAAACGAAAACAGCCGGGCCAGACGCGGCGGATAGCCAATGCCGAATTCCAGCACCCGGACCCGGGAAAACCGTGCCGCCAGATAGTGGCCCAGTTCATGGACAAAGATCAGGAAGCCGAGGACCACAAAGAATCCGACGAGACGCAGGATCATGACAGAGCAGGGGAGTGATGGTGATACGAGGGCATGTCAATTGAGGAGATACGCAATCCCACTCTTGACATTATAGCGATGAACAGGCCACCGCGGTGAGAGTCAGACTACGGAATTCCGTCTGGAGAGCTGGCCACGCCTGCCTGCAGGGATTGGACACCGATACGTGTGCCCACCTCCGCATCCGGATTCCGCATCACTTGCTGCAGGACACCAGAGGGACGGCCATCAAAGATATGCACGGTGGTAGCCGGGCTTGCTCGGGCAATTTCCAGGCATGTCCTTACCTTGTCCGCCATGCCTCCCGTCACATCAATGCCCCGACTGCTTCCCAGCGATGGCCCCAGTTGCGCCATGTTACTGTCCTCTATCCGGGGGACCACATTGGAGGGTGCCGCACCCCGCCGGGGATCCCGGAGGACTCCCGGCACTTCACCGGCGAGCAGAATGCGTGACGGTCGCAGGAATGACGCCAAATGACGAAACACTTCCTCCGTACTGGCAATGGCCACTTCCTGGCGGACATCCAGCATGATATCGCCATGGACAACGGGCAACAGTCCACGCTGGAATGCCTGTTTGATGATCCAGGCATCGTCCCCTCCAAGGTGACGGTTGGCGGTGGTCCAGCGCGCACCGGGCTGGATACTCCAGGCCGGCACATGCAATTCCAGCAACCAGGCCACCACCTGGCGCACCAGTCGCGCGGCGCTGTCCGCGGTCAGGGCCGCGCCGTACCAGGCGTCTTCGTGCTGGGCCCCCTGCATCAAGCCATACCGCTGCGCAGGTACATGGCCGAAACTGCCCGAACCGATGCCCAGCAACAGGTGCAAGCCCGGCTGGGCCTGCCAGACCTGGGCAATCTGGCGACACAGATCCCGGCCCAAATCGGATCTGAGAGCTTCCGGTCGTGTCTTGTCTGTCAGCAGGGACCCCCCCCAGCTTCAGAAACAGGCAGTCCTGGGGACATGAATCCGGTCCGCACATGGCCGATCTATCCCCTCAGGGCCAGTACCGCCTGTAACAGGACAGGATCCTGTGCCGGCAAGACGGTGCGCAGATCCAGGAGCAACCGATCCTGCGCAATGCGGGCCACGACGGGCGGTTGCCCGGAGCGCAACTGTGCCGAACTGGTATCGGGCTGATCCAAGTGCAGTGCTACTGCCACAGACCGAATCGGGAATTGGGGCAAACTGCCTCCTCCCGCGGCCGCCTCGGTTTCAACGATGTGGGCATCCATCCCTGCGTACCGGATCCGGTCCACCAGGGGCTCTGCCCGGTCCCGGAGCGCGGACAGGGACTGGGCCCCCATCGCCAGCACCGGTACTTCCTGTGAGGCCCGACCCACAAGGTGTGCCTCCAGGGTAGCGGCCAACGCGGCCAACACCATTTTGTCCACCCGCAACACCCGCATCAGGGGATGGCGCAGCAGACGCGCCACGAGTTCCTGATCTCCCACGATGATTCCGGCCTGGGGACCTCCCAGCAGCTTGTCACCGCTGAAGGCAGTCAGATCGGCGCCCTCCTGCACGCTCTGGGCTACGGTATATTCGCTTTGGAAAGCCTGGCTATCCGTCCGAAGCAGACCGCTGCCCAGATCATGAAACACCCGTACGTCACCCTTTTGGCTTTCGTTATGGGCTGTCACCATGGCCACCAGATCCGCAAGGGCGGGTTGATGTACAAACCCGGTCTGGCGAAAATTGCTGGCATGCACCTGGAGAATGGCGGCGGTATCC
>CAXXOQ010000135.1:0-3587 GCA_963664185.2 Caldilineaceae bacterium
GATGCTGGCCCGCCATCAATTGGGAGCCATGGTGCTGGGGGCATTGATTGGGACCCTGTCCGCCGTTCTGGGGCTGTACACTTCGTTTCATGTCAATCTGCCACCCGGTCCCGTGATGGCCATGTACTCCACCGGGTTCTTTATCATAGGCGCCATCTGGAGACCGCGGCAGGTGCGCCGTATCTGATGGCAACAGGGGCCATAGCACTCGGTCCCGCGAAGAATCACAGCCACAAACCCTGCAAGGGCTCTGTCATGGTTGGCCTCAAGGCCAAGCGGCTACGTGTATGATCCTTCCCCTGACAGGATTTCCCGGACACGTTTATAGCCATCCCCGGACAATGAGGCATCGGCATCGCGGGTTTGAGCCCATTCTTCTGCCTCCAGACTCTTCAAAAGGCTCTGGCTTTGCCTACCGAATACCGGCTCTCGTCTTCGCCGATCATTTCACGATACAGCGCCCCCAGACCCTCAGACACGGTTCGGGGAGCCGCATTCGCGCACAAGGCTGGCATCTTCTGAACTGACACTGTGTATATCATGGTCGGCAGAGCGTTAATATGACGACGTTCAGCTTCCGATACGCCAATTGCCGCCTGTCCGACTCAACGCTGAGATACCCCAGGTGCCGTTATGCACTAGGGTGCGGTAGATAGCTCTGCAGGCATCCGTCAGAGCTTGGGTACCGGTATTGTCGTTGTCCTGCCGAAAATACGCGGCTGCAATCTCGTCAAGGCCTCTGCCATTTACCCCGTCATGCGTAATATTCGCGATCCGGGTATGCCTGCTGCCTGTTCCACCAATATTCTAGGGCATATCGGACCAGTGCAAGAGGTGGTGGGCGCATTCCAGGCGCGGTGGGTCGGTACCGTCCGGGTCGTGCCTGACGTTCAGATGGAGTGCGTACAGGTCAAGGCCGCGCGAAGCCAACTGCCGCCCGTAGTCGTTGCGCACGGTCTGGAGGGCGGCGGACTGCAGGCTTCCGTTGTACTTGAGTTCCATGACATAGCCCTTGTCAGGAAGGAGGACCACAAGGTCCGAGCGGCCCACCCAGTTGTGGAGTTCGGCCCAGCACTCCACATTGATCAGGTCGCAGAAGGCCTTCACAACCAGGGTGTAGGCATATTCCACCTGCATGTATTCATAGGGCATGCCGGCCAGATAGGTAGTGAGATGGAAGCAAAAGGCCTCCATGTTTTTCTCCTGCAGGGCCCGGAACAGGGTCCGCCGCAAGGGGGATCGGTATTCCGCGGAGCTTTCCCGGAGGACTCCTTCGGCAAAATCGGTCCGCACCTCGGTATTGGGGAAGTCCAGCTGGAAACCTTCAGCCGTCTGCCTCAGGGTGTAGTAGCCGGTCTGCAGCATCAACAGATCAAGGTCGGGATGGTCCAGGCGGTAGAGGGGCTGCCAGATCCAGTCGGCCATGACGTTGCGGGATAGAACCTCGCTTCCGGCGGGTCGCTGGTGGCGCAGGGCTTGCACGAGAAACTGGGGGGTTCCCGAGGCGGCCCAGGGACGGGGCCATTCGGCAGGGGTGGTGGGACACAAGGCGGGATCATCCAGCAGTTTCTGCAGGCATTGCGTCAGGGTGAAGGGATTGCAGACGGTGGAGATGTCGTCCTGCAGGCTGAAGCGGTACCCGTTGTACTGCTCGTACAACTGGGCACCGACATCACGGTCGCCTGGCCAGACCTCCTGCAGGTGGGTGAGATGCGGAGCCAGATCCCGGCGGACCTCCGTTTCCGTAAAGCCGCAGATCGTGGCGTAGCGGCGCTCCCAGGAGATGTCGGTCAGGTTGTTAAGGGCGGAGAAGAGGTTCGTGTGCCCAAAACGGGCGATGCCGGTCAGGAACACATAGTGGAGGTGGGTCTCGGCCCGTTTGAGAGTCCGGTAGAAATGGCGCATCACGTCCCGCAGGGGATCAGTCTCTGTGACCGATCGTCCCAGCATTTGGGTGAGGGGGGCATCGTATTCGTCCACCAGCACTACCGGGCGGACCTTGCTGACCTGGTGCAAATACCGGATCAGCCGGTACAGGCAGTCCGATGAGTCAGTATCAGTAGGCAGTCGGATTTCATTGTTCAGGGCCCGTTCGGCATAGGGCACGTCCAGGCCCCGCTGATGCCAGGTGGTCAAGGTTTCGGCCAGCAGATACCGCAGCGACTGTTGCAGCTCTGCCACAGTATCCCCCTGGACGGCGGACATATCCAGACGGATGACGGGCCGGAAAAGCTTGGGCTCCCGCCACTGCCGAATGGCCAAGTGTTGGAACAGGTCCTGGGCCGCCACCGCGGGCTGCGTTGCGGGCTCCCCCGTGGCGGTGTCCAAGGCTCCCCGCACCACCGCGGGACGTCCCTGGAACCAGGCTTCCAATGTGGAGATCAGCAGGGTCTTGCCAAACCGCCGCGGACGAGTCAGCAGATGGTAGGCGCGTCCGCGAACAACGACTTCGGACTCCGGTCCGTCACGAGGGAGCAGTGAGTGTAGATAGGCCGTCTTGTCTACATAGACCCCGCAAGTCTGCCGGATATCCACAAACTCGGACAGGCTGGTGTGCAGTTCTGGCAGTTCCGCAGGGCTGTTCAGGGTTTCCGGCATGGCACATCCTGTGCCTTCCAAAGCATGGGCCTCCATAGTACCACAGACCCTGCACCCCCGATGTGCGGTCTTGGCGGTTCAGGCTGCTGAAGTTGTTTCCTCTCCGCTCGTACTTCAGCAAAGCAACAGGACTTCCCGTTGTGCGTCCCCTGAGGCAGTCGCCGCTCTTGCGCCGGCCTCGAAATGCTTGTCCACTTGGCTGAAAGGATTGCCCGAATCACCTTGCAACAGGAATGGGGCAAGTATCTCAGTCCCCTTGGCCCAGTGATACAAGGCGACAGCATGGTCCGCTACCTGGGAACCCTTTGTCAAACAGTAATAATTCGTGTTGTTTTTGATCTTCGCGCTCCGGCCACAATCTCCCGAATTCGATCCAGATCGTCCCAATTTTGTTTGCGGAACAGACGAAATCCAGCCTTCAAACAGCCGATAGAGCAGGCGCTGATCCCATGGAACCTCAGCGACACTTGGTGCGTTCAGTGAAGTCTCGTTTCCCTGTACCAGCGGCGCAGATCGGACCAACGATTCCCACAATAGGCCAGAGCCGAGAGGGGAGTACAAAATGCAAGCGTTCCTGGGTTGCGCTTGGAACGGGTAGCAGACGGCGTATGTCAAAGGCATGGAAGGACGCAGCCACCGCCTGAGAGCGTAAAGGTTCATTTTTGCCTGAAGCCCGGCTCAGTTCCTCCAAGCCCTCAATCGCAGCCATTTCAAAAGTCAGGGTAACGCGCTCCCAGGAGGCGACGGTCGTCCTCTGTATGGAGAAAATCGAACGCGATCTGTCTGCCAACACTTTGCTCTGCCAAACATTCATGCACCAGTCTGGCAGCGTGTTTCTGAGATTTTGAACCTATGGCCTTGGTCGCCCAGTGTGCATTCAGGATGTCAAAGCCATTTGAGAATGATGCAAGTCTCACCGCCAGACTGACGTTGGAGAGCAGTTTTCCCATCCCCTGGATTCTTCCGGCAGGAAGGTAGAGGGCCAACAG
>CAXXOQ010000136.1:0-3831 GCA_963664185.2 Caldilineaceae bacterium
GCGTCAGATTCCCGCTGATGCCGACCTTGAGGGT
The DNA here is from genome assembly GCA_963664185.2 of Caldilineaceae bacterium. Lineage (GTDB taxonomy): Bacteria > Chloroflexota > Anaerolineae > Caldilineales > Caldilineaceae > Bin34. The sequence goes on from CAXXOQ010000136.1 coordinate 35, forward strand.
GTGTTCCGTTCAGTTTGACTTGATGTTCCATGACTGCATGGAATGTGTCCATTGTTGATCCTGTGGTGATTTGCCTTTCTTCCTGCCGGTGGGCGGAAAGACGATTGACAAGGTCAGGCGCGTGCTTGCCAGGGTGCAGGTTGATTCCAAACCGGAGGCGGCACACCACATGGAATCCTGCTTTTGGACTTACCTCGGCATTTTTGCTAGGATGGCATCTTGCCACAATTCAACAAACCCATTAGGGGGTATCCCCATGAAGCATGTGCTTCGCCGCATGACCATTTTGTGTGTGGCCCTGTTGTGCCTGGTGACATTGAGCGCGCCTGTGCATGCGTACGGCTCCAACTCCTCAGATACGCCGGGACGCATAGCGACTGTCAATCTCTACGACAAGGTTGTGGGGTTCGGAACATCACAGGAAAGATACCTGGTTCTGGACTGGACTGCGTCCAGCAATGCGGACTCGTACATAGTGTACCGCTACTGCACTTCAGGAAGTGCCCTTGTATGTGGGGTGTACACATCTGATTCAAAGACCCTTACACTCAAGGCCAACTACGGCCAACGGTACGTTTTCGCAGTGGCAGGCATCTCAGCATCGGGAACGGAAGGGCCGTGGACCAATGTGTCGGGCCTGGCTGCACGCGTGGGGACAAAAGCTTCCCCCAAGGCGATTGCCCACATACACAACCTGAAGAAGAAAAGTACCTCGAACATTGTCGTTTTGAGCTGGAAACACCCCCGGCAGGGTGCGGTTTCTGAATACATTGTGGAACGCAAAGCTTCCGGATCGTCAACGTGGACACGACAGCGTTGGGTAGTGGCCGACCTGTGGCCGGGTATCGTTGAGATGGTCTATGTGATCCCGGTGACTTGGAAGAGTTCCGATCTCCCCGAATGCCTGAAGGAAGGCGTCACCTACACATACCGCGTATACCCGGTAGCACCTGATGGCAGCAAGGGTGCTCCGCGCGCCAAAAGCGGCATCAAAGCCATCTCTGGAAAGGGATGCTGAACGAAGCACATCCAACCACCCGCCTACAGCCTTGTTGTTTGAGGTTGTAGGCGGGTTCACCAACTCTCAAACAGCGATGTCTAGGTGAAGTTCGCTGTACCGCGAGGCAGCCCTGTGCTGTGTCTACACGGTTGCTGCCGACCATCCGATTTGGACAAGCGGCTGTACTTCCACACGGCAGGACAGCCATGTGAGGTGAGGCCGGTGTCCTCCAGGCACAACCGGCGCAGTTGCATCCAGATACAAACTGCCGTATCCTCATCGGGATTCTCCCTGTAGTACGGAGCCAGTTGAGCGGCAGTCAAGCCGTCCGCCCCCGCCGCGGCAATCAAGGACAAGGCGGAACTTCCGCACCATGCCTTCAATTCGGCAGCGCCTGCAGGTTCTGCTTGGAACATGGGACGGGATACCTGTGGAATGGACTGAACGACCCTTCCAGTCTAACACCCGCACTGGTTGTTAGACTGCCCAGCAGCCATGTCCCCACAGACATGGAACCTCTATCCAGCCCTCTTTCAGCCGCTCATCGCTGTATACTCACGATGAACGGAACCCCGGCGGCCACCGGGGCCCGCGGCCACAGTCCTTCAGGGAGGACGAATGACCATCTACAGTCTACCGAAAATCACCATTCGAGACGGGAATGGCTGCACGGGTCTGCAGCAGGTTGGTGCAGTATGAGCACCAAGGCGGAAATGGACCAGTTGCGATCCCAGATCCTGCAGGTGTGCGCAGAGGACGCGCCGACCACGGCGCGGTTCGTCTACTATCGCTTGTTGGATCCGTCTTGGCCGCTGCCCCAACCCAAGACACAGGCATCCTACAAGCGCATCGCCAAGCAGCTGCGGGACATGCGCGTGGCCGGCATCCTTCCCTGGGAGTACATTGTTGACGCCGGCCGTGCCCCTGTCTATGGCGTAGGCTCGCGCGATGCAGGTGAGTTCCTGCGCAGCATGGCGAAAAACTACCGTCGTTCGCCATGGCCGGACGACGGTAGTCGGACGGAAGTTTGGTGCGAGGCAAAGGGCACCGCACCTGTCCTGGCCGACACGTGTGCGGAGTGGGGTGTGAATCTCTACCCGTGCGGGGGCGATGCTTCGTTGTCGTTTCTGTTCGCGGCAGCCGACGTGCATCGGCTTTTCGAGCACCTGCACATCGTCTATGTGGGCGACTGGGATCCGAAGGGGCTGGCCATGTCGGACCGGCTGCCGGATCAGCTGGCTTCGTTTTTCCCAGACGAGGCCCCGGACATTGATCTCGAAAGGGTGGCGGTAACAGAAGAACTGGTCAACGCTCTGCACCTTGAATTGGTACCGATCACTGGCAGTCGCCGGGGCCTGCCCGGGGCCTATGCTCACATGACGGAGAAGTGCGAGGCGGAAGCGGTGTCGTCGCCGCGGCTACGTCGCCTGGTATCCGATGCCCTGGCTCGGAGTCTGCCCGGCGGTCGCTATGCACTGGCGGACAACTTGGAAAAACAGGCGCAGGAAAGGGAACACATTGGACGGCTGGCCACACTGGAGCAGGGATTCGACGCCTAGACGGCAAGTAGGGATGGGTTCCCGGATTTCGCAGGCCCAACACCCCTCCGCCTACCGGACCCTTCAGCGTTCCTGGAACAACCGATCCAAAACCATACGGCCGTATTGCCTGCGAAAACGGTGTAGGGGTTCATCATCGCCAGTCACCAGGACGGCCCGCACCATCTCGCCGTTCGAGGTGTGATCCACATGCAGCCGGTGCTTGCCATCGGGCCCTTGCCAAGTGATACGCAAGCAATCCTCACCCACAACCAGACTTTCGCCAAAGTCTGGACACAGTTCAAGAGCCCCGGCAAACGTGTGGGCGGGAAGCGGCCAGCCCTCCTCATAGGTGGTGGCACAACAGGGGGTCATGGTTCCATCCCGCATTCGAAAGTACAGGACAATGTCGCCAGAGTCGCACATCACTTGAAAGCGCGCCTTGGTCTCCTCCCCTGTGGGGAAGTGCTCAACGTACAGGTGAGGGAAGCCTGCCACGGGTTTTTCCAAGGCTTCCCCCCTTCCAGTTGATCCTCACCCGGGGGTGGACTCCTTCCCTGTGCCAGTGCTGGGGGTAATTGCGCGGATTCCAACTCTTCGGGTGCCGGGAAACGAATGTGGGACACAAGGAACGGGCCACAGCAAAGGGGATGTGTTTGGTGTTCTTGTCAACACGTTCAAGTTCATGAGTGCCTGCCCGCCCATCAAACAAAAAAGATACGGCCAGGGCCATGGTGTCCAACCTGTTCAGGGCACGTTGCCGATCCACGGGCACACTCCTTGATACAGCTTCCGACATTGCCCGGTACAGCAAGCGGGCAAAATCCTCTTCTTGTCGTCAACAACACTCATCCACCAGTGTTTTGCAGTTTAGCACAACAACCCGTTGCAACTTCAGGCATCAGTCTTGGATGCTGTCGTGTCTGTGGCATGATTAGGGGGTGTTCGCCCTCCACTGGGAACCCACCCCATGTTCTCACTCGCCAACCACCAAACCGGCATGGAAGCCGTGTGCCTGTTGCCCCGGGACTTGCAAGCGTTGCAGGCATTCAGCATGGGTCTCCTGCACTACGGCCCCCTCCCCCCTGTGTGGGAGGGCAAAAAACCGACTTTCTTCATGTTCGACGATCAAGACCTTGCCAACTACCATGAACGCATGAATGACGTGGCGGCTGCAACCATCCTGGACATCGAACCGCCCTCACTTCCGGGCCCGCAAACAGCCCTGAATGGCGATTGGCTGGTATTGCAGGATGGGC
>CAXXOQ010000137.1:0-10378 GCA_963664185.2 Caldilineaceae bacterium
CCCGGGGCGGGGCGGTTGGGCATTGTGTTGCCGCACAACAAGTTTTGGCGGTGCAAGTTGGTCCTACCTTCGTGAATGGCTGCTTGGACATGTCCGTGTGGTGGCGGTCGTTGGGCTGGACCGCCATGCCTTCCTGCCGCACACGCATCAGAAGACAAGTGTGTTGTTCGGTGTCAAGCGGCAGAAGCCCATATCCAAGCCGGAGGCCGAGCCCATTCTGTTCGCTATTAGCGAGTCGTCCGGCAAGGATTCCAGCGGACGGGTCCGGCCACGCATCGGCACAACCCTCGAACAGCCAGTTTGGGAACGGGCAGACCACGATCTGCAGGAGGTGGTGGTGAAATTCCAAGAGTTCACGCGTGAACATGAAGTTGAGTGGGGGGACTCTAATTCCTTGAGCAATGGCGGACAATGATGTAACATGGTGGACATGACCACTTCGAATCCCCAGCCATGCCCTACATCCCCAGCCGGGAAGCCGTCAAGCGGCTCGGCGTCTGTGCCCACACGCTCCGGCGGTGGGCGGATGCCGGACGCATTCCGCACATCCGGACCCCCACAGGCCAACGGCGTTACGACGTTGACGCATACCTGCGCGGCGACACGCCACCTGTCGTTGTGGCCTATGCCCGGGTCTCCAGCCACAAGCAGCGCGACGACCTGGAACGGCAAGTCGCGTTCCTGCGGGGCAGGTACCCCGAAGCCGAAATCGTCACCGACATCGGAGGCGGCCTCAACTGGAAGCGAAAGGGACTTGTCGCCCTACTGGAACGACTGCGTGGCGGGGCTAAGCTCCGGCTTGTGGTTGCCCACAAGGACCGTCTTGCGCGATTTGGGTTCGAGCTGCTTGAGTGGCTCGTCGAAGCCAACGGGGGGGATGTGGTGGTTCTCGGCCACACGGACGCAAGCCCCGAACGCGAACTCACCGAGGATCTACTGGCCGTCATCCACACTTTTTCATGCAGGCTGCATGGTCTCCGGCGGTACCGTCGGCAAATCAAGGAAGATCCGAATCTACCTTGACGCCTGGCAGCGTGCCCTCCTCAAGCGTTGGTTCGGCGTATCCCGTTTCGTTTTCAACCGCACCGTCGAGTACCTGCAGCAACCGGGCACGAAGGCCAACTGGAAGAAGATCAAGGGCGGCATTCTGAACTCCTTGCCGGCGTGGGCCGCGGAAGTGCCCTACCAGATCAAGAGCATTGCCGTACGCGATGCCTGCAAGGCCGTGCGGGATGCCAAAAAGAAGTACCGGGCCACCGGGAAGCTGCAGAAGGTGTCGTTCCGAAGCAAGAATGCACCGTCCCAATCCATCCACATCCCCGCCTCGGCCATCAAGGCCCGCGGCGTCTACCACACCAAGCTAGGAGACCTGCACTATGCGGAACCGCTCCCCGCCACCATCAAGGACAGCCGCCTGACCCTCCGCGACGGCCAATACCATCTGAGCGTGTCCACCACGGAGCCCGTGCAGCAGACCAAGAACCAAGGTCGCATCGTGGCCCTCGACCCCGGTGTGCGCACGTTTCAGACCTTCTTCAGCGAGACCGAAGTCGGAGAGTTCGGCGATCAGGCCTGCAACCGCATCCAACGCCTGTGCGTCCATCTGGACAAGCTGCTTTCCAAGGCGGCCGGAGCCAAGCACAAGGCCAAGCGCAACCTGTACCGCGCGGCCGGGCGCATCCGGCGCAGAATCCGGAACCTGGTGGACGAACTGCACCACCAGGTGGCCAACTGGCTCACGCACAACTACGACATCATCCTGCTGCCGGACTTCCGCGTGCAGGGCATGTCCGGGCGTGCGGGGCGGAAAATCACCCGCAAGACCGTCCGCAACATGCTTACCCTGAGCCATTACCGGTTCAGGGAGTTTTTGCTGCACAAGGCGGCGGAACGCGGCAAGCATGTGCTGATCGTCAACGAGGCGTACACCAGCAAGACGTGCTCCTGGAGCGGCGAAATCATCCCGAACCTGGGCGGCCGCAAGGTGGTCACGGGTTCGGACGGCGTGTCCCTGGGTCGGGACATCAACGGCGCCCGCGGGATCTTCCTGCGGGCTTTGGGAGATACCCCCTGGCTGCAGGACCACCTGCAGCCTGCATCGCGCTCAACCTGAGAGTTCAGGTATGTTCAGCGAAAATGTATCGGATGAATGATTCTCTTCTCTGTGGTTGATGTCAGTGGACTGGACCATGGGCACGTGCTGGCTCCGGAAAGATACGATCCACGACGCAGGTGTGCGGGCCGAAGCAGCGTTCCCATGTCGGACATTGTGCACCTGTCCCGCAGGCACACGAGTTCTGAAACAGCAGAGGCAACCCAACAGTTTCTTGTCCTGTCGACAGGCAATGCAAAAGACGGTCTCATTCGGCCAACCGATCCGCCATGTGACGGATCGGCCATAGGAAGTGCCAAGAAGATGCTTCGGCCAGGGCAGGTGATCGTTTCGCGATTGCGCCCCTACCTGCGGCAGGTTGCATGGGTGGATGGGGGCTTGCTCGATTCAGTCGGGAAGCATGTCTCACTTGTATGCAGTTCCGAATTCCATGTCCTGGAATCGAAGGACGGCCTGAGCATCGCCTTTCTCGTGCCCTTTCTGCTTTGTGAACGCGTGCAGGCAGTCTTGTCCGCATCGCAGGAGGGCGGGCATCATCCGAGGTTCAACGAACGGGCCTTGAAAAGTCTGCCAGTCCCCACCTTGCTGCTTGAACAACGGGATGGCTTGTCCGGGCGGGTGGAAGCCGCAGTGACCCAAGCGCGCAACGCATTCTGCGAAATCCATGGTAGTGTTGGGGTTGTGGACAGTCTGGTTGACGATGCCTAGAACCAGCTCACTCGGCGGCCGGTGATGTGTGTGACGTTGACATTCGGACCCAAATCCCGTGCTATCATCCACCTAGGCATCGGGTTCGTTGGTCAACTGTGGCCCGGTACCCAGCGGCAGTCGGAACCCGCGGCCAAGCCCCCTTTTGGGGGCTTGGTTTTAAGCGGCCTGCATGTGTTGAACCCAGTTGCTATGATGGTCTTGCCCTTGTTCCGATCCTGGGGACTTGCAGGACCATGCACCACCATCAAACACAATCTGCGGCCAGTAACGTCGATCTGATCACAGAAACGCTCGCCCGCCATCCTTCGCCAGCTGCGGCCACGGCCGACCTTTGGGGCATCGTTACCCATCCGGGTTCGCGGTACTATGCGACCGACCGCGAACAGCCTTCGCCAGCCACACTCCTGGCCCATGCCCGGCGCATGGAAAGGTATCCCGACCCTCTGTGGAACTTGGCCATAGACGAAATGGAAGCGCGCTTGCGGGTTGTCATCTATCAGAGTGCGCAATTGGCCGTGGAGCTTCGGGGAACCCACCGGGAGGCAGCCATGGTCGCCGACATGCCCACGTCGGAAGAAATGCTGTTGGATCTGTCTCCGCCCGTAAAACCCGAAGGGTTGGATGTGCTGTTGCGCTTGGAAGCCTGTGCGCTGTGGGGTGGTTGGCGTCCTTGGTCTCCCACCTTGAAACCACTGATTGCCCACTGGTACAAGTACGGGCCCTATGATGTCGAGAGGAACGACAGCCAGCACCCACTGCTGCCCGGCTCAGTGTTTTTGGAGGCGGATGAACAGCTCCATCTGGCCAGCATGGTGCAGGACTTGGCACAGGCCGAACATTTGCCATCACCCCACTTGCCCGGATTGGCCCCGCAAGGGGGAGCCCTGCCCCAGCAGTGGTATGACCTGGGAACATCCGTGCGCGGGGCAGGGCGGGGTGCTCCCATTCCCCTTCGGCTCATCGTGACCTGCCTCACATCCTTCAGCCAAACCCACTGGCACCGGTATGGGCGCATTGTCATGACTTACAGGGAACTGCTACGTCACCTGTGGCCGGAACGAGACCTGGAAGGGCGCAAGAGGCAGTTGCCGTCCAAACCCCAACGAGGTCGCTTGTGGAAGGCTTTTGACACACTGCACTCCATGTCGGCGCGCGTGGCGGAAGGTAACAAGCTGATCCAGGTGTTCACGGTGGGGGACATCCCCCGGCCCGGAGACATGGATGAGATGGACACCCCCATTGAAATTACCGTGCGGCTGCCCGATGGGAGCACGACAGGGCCTCGAGTGCCGAGGGTTTTGCTGGAAAACCTGGGGGTGGAAAACGCCGCTGCCTATAGGTTGCTGCCCAACTTGGCCAATTACTGGTGGCAACCAGGACGTACACGCGTGCCGGTTGGGAATGGACGGATGAAACAGAGTCGAGACCCCGACCGGTATCCACACTTGACGGATGACGACTTGGCGGTTATGGCCCATCCTACGAGCAGCAACAAGGCGCGCAGGTTTCTGCGGTTTGAGGCACGGAAGGCGGTTGAGTTGCTGTCGGTGCAGGGGGCGGTGGTGGTTGCGCAGGACAGCAATGGACGGTGGAAGTACCTGCCGCCTGAAGAAACCGATCAGTGAGCGCGGAATCAGATTATGGCAAACGTCTGTCAGATTATGGCAAACGCTGTATCAGATTATGGCAAACGCTGCAATGCAAATTGCAGTCAGCAGGGGCCGGTTGCGACGCGGGTCACCACGACACAGACAGTAGTCGTGGGATGGGGGGCCATGCACTCCGCCTCCCCATCCCACGACTACTTGAAAAATCACATGCGCCGCTGCCCGCCCGGAATGGCAGTCGTCCATGCCGGGGTGGTGCTTGCCGGGCATGGACGTCCATCATTGTTTGCACTTCCCAACCACCTTCAAACGGAGGCCAAACCGTGAATCTCTGCACCGCACCTGAAACCCACAGTCAAGACACTCGGCCCGGCAGTCCGGCGATTGACCAGGAGCAGGCCTGGGACACCTTGATGGCCAGCATCTCGCAAATGGGGGACATGGACGCCAAACCCCTGCTCGATATACTGGCAGAAGCGGATGTGCTCATGACCCTCAACATGGCTGAGGCCGTCATGGCCAAGCTGCAGGTTGTGGAGGGACTTGGGGAACGCTTTGAAAAGGGGGGCGGGGAAAACGCTGTCCTCTGCCACCTCAGCCGACACCCTTGGCTGGTGTCGCCCAAGTGGGACGCATTCTCCGTTGAGCATGGCGTCAAGACATGGATGCAACAGGCTGCGAATGAAGCAGGCATGGACACCCAGGTGGATTTCAGGGATCGGTTTGATTTGGCTCTCGCCAAAGGTGGCCACCTGCTTGTCCTGGTATTCATGTCTCCGGGCTGCTCGCTGGACTGGGACCCATGTGGACCGTTTTGACCAATACATACGGATCCTGCGTGACCCGACAACATCCAGCAACGGCTTCTTCAATCGGGTTTCCGGCTACATCGTCGCAGACAGGCTTCAGGACCGGACCGGCCTGCCAAGCCGCATCATGGATATGGGGTTCCATGATATGTTCGTCATGAGCTGGGCCGCCTTGTTGCAACAGAGCGCGGCCCAGTGGCGGGCCTACCTCGACGTTTTGGCAGCACGGCATCCGCAAGATGCAAGATTGCAGGTTGCAAACTTGCACCGCAACACAGTTTCCAAACCGGGTGCTGTCACTGCCGCGTAGCTTTGCCGTGGGCTGCGGACAGGCAACCGCATTCAAGGTGTACCTGTGGCACACTGTGGCTGCGGCACACGCCTTGTCCACAGCACAAGCTTTCAGCACAATCATGGCCAACACCACTCCCGCCTGGCGAAAGGGGGATCCGGCGACCCTCATAGGCATCTGGTCCGATGGGACCGCCTGGTATCGCCATGTCGAAGTGGTGTCGTGCGGCCTCAAGCGCATGACCCTGAAGGACGCGGGCAATGGTGAACTGTTGGGGCACAACTACGAACCCGTGTGCGTAGAGCACATCACCGAGATCAACCGCAGCGAACTGCACCACAGCCGGTCCCACGCCTTTCGCCGCCTCGCCGATGCGCAAGCCTATACGGTAGCGGTGTGCTATGCAGCGATGCATGAAGCCAAGGAAAAGGAGTCGGCTGCGCAGCGGCTGGCGTCCCTACGATGGCGGCACGGCATGGGAAACCAGGGGGCAGGAAAAACATCCTCAACAGGAAAACTGGTTTTTTGATGCCATTGACCGGGACAAGTCCAAGAATACTACGCTCAAGGACATGCAACCATCCGCCCTCAGACACTCGGAAACCCGAGCGGATGGGGGTTTTAGAGCCGGAGTGAAAATGGCTGGGGGGACACAGGGGACGGGGAGATGACCTCGACCACGCGCAAACAAGTGGGTTGACCTTACTTGTGCCAAGGAAAGGCAGGAATCCATCGCCAAAGCCCTGTTCAAGCTGGACGTTCCGCCCTGCCCTGCCTGGATGGAACGCAACACCGCTCTGTTGCTGTCGTAGCCGCCTGCAAACGTAAAACCAGTCCCAGCCGTTTGAAAATACACCAACGACAGGGAGCAATGAGCCATGGACGATTTTCATCCTGATCCTTCTGGCTGGGCTGATGGTGATAAGCCCGGAAACCGATTCTGCAGCAAATCGGCATGGCAAACCTTGCAAGTGGTGGCTGTGATGGTAGTGGTGGGTGTGTGCTTGTGGTGCGCTGGACAGCCGGTACAAAGCAGTACCGGGCCCTTCAGTCCCATTCCACGTGAGGAGTGGACGCCCTCACGTCCATCATCAAAAAGGGCATGCCAGCCGCAGTACGCCTGTTTCGAACATGGAATGTTGAGAGAGTGACCCATGAAAACGACTGTTGAACCTCTGGGCGTGGATTTGCAATCGCCCACAGCCAGGAGAAACCCCTCATGCCTGTAACGGGACCCATGCGCCCGGCAGGCCCCGCGGCTCCCTGCGAACCGGCCCCACAATGCGGGCCGTGATTGCCCAGCTGGAAGGCGGTGGCCTCACCGCTGTATATTCGCAACAAAACTAGGGTTGTCAGACCGCGACATGCGCGGCTACCTTTCATACCTGTCGGCCCAGTGCAGTGCGGACCTACGTCCCGGGAATGCAGGCGGGGAGCGGGAACATCGGAAACAGCCCATCCGGGGACCACTGCGGATAGTGTTCGCAATGGACATTGAAAAACCCCCCACACACTGCCCATTCAAACAAACCGTCCCCAGACGCTCAAAAAACGGGTGTTTGGGGGCAAACCACACAGGGGACAAGAAAACCCCATGCCCCCCCGGAAGGCCGCGGCGGACCGTTCAGGACGCAGTGCGGGCCACGTTACCGGGCTTGCGGGGGCGTAAGCGTCCCACCCCACACCGGCGATTGATTCCACAGGCTCCCGACGCTCTAAAAACGGGTGTCGGGAGCGTCCACTACCAGGAGAGTGTATGATGCCCAGGAAAGTAGAAGTCCCGCCATGTCAATGAAAACCTTGATGCCATAGAGGTCCAAAAGGGGGTTGGAGTACAACCTGCATCATTTTGTTCCATCGCCATGCACACAAAGGCAACTTCCGCAGGCTGGTTTGTCGTAACGGAAGGGAATGACTTCGATATCGACACTGCCGAGTACTGGGGGGGATCCGATGCTGGAAGATGTCAACCGGAAGATGTTCAAGCGCACGCAGGAAGCGTTGTGCTGTGAACGCAAAAACCCAGGAGACGCAACATGTTTGATACCGAAAACCCTACCCATCATCCACTGGCGAAACCCGACCTGGGCGCAATTGCCGAAGCACAACCCCGCTAGAGGCCCGGGCAGGAGGGGGTGTTCACAGTCGGAGGACCCTCGCACGGGCTTTCAATGCGCGACCTGGAGACCTACAGGCACTGTTTCCGGGCGGCACGAAGCGAAGGCACCCTGCAGGCCCGCGCCCCGGGTACGCTTGCTTGCAGAGAAACTGGCCAACCGCGGCTGCCGACTGCCGAACCTGTTGAGCTGGGAAGTGCTGGGACCCCCAGCACTGCGAAATCCTGGCGGCTGGCCGTCCGCGTGGCGTCCTGTCTGAACCTGCCGAGGGGCGACCGCTGGGATGACACGGCCGGTTTCAAAGGAAACGATTCATGCCAGCATCAAGGGCCGCCATGGGCGGCGATTTACTCTGTCCAGTGACCGAGTGGTTGTAGAGATTCCGGAAGATGCCAAGGCGGGGAAGCATCCTGTTTCCAACCCGAGGTCATTCGGGTTTGCCCGCGCCTTGAGGCTCCCTTACGCCCTTTCTTGAATCCACGGGGCCCCAACAAACAGGCGTCAACCCATTCGGGTACAGACTGCTCAGAGGGACCAAGATCCCGGAAACAGGGTCGTCCAACGAGTCCGGGAGCGTATCCCCCTGCCCAGTTCCAATTCCCTGATGGCTTCCCCGCGTGGCATCATTCGGTACCTTGAGTGCCGACAAGCACGATTCAGGGCCATGCCTTGGCCCCTTCGGGTGCAACCGCGTGCCCGCCGAAATCTTGCGACCGGCATCAGCCGCAGTGAACTGTGCTTCCGGATGGGGCCACCCATGCCCCCTTGATCTGATTCTGGAAACCGGCACTGAGCCGCGCGACCGTTGCATTCATGAATGCAACACCTCCCCCATGCAGTATCACAGGTGTATCACGACAGTTCAAGTTGGCAGGTCCAAAGGGACATGGAATCGGTGCTGTGGCGCGCAAAGGGATGGAAATTGGATGTGATCATGGCGGCGCGGCCCTCCGGGCTGACCAAACCGGGAGAGTACCTGAACAGTTACGGGAGAACCAGCCGGTCCCCGCGGATTGCGGGTGGACCTTATGCTAGCATGGGCTGCGGAAGAACCCTTCAGGTGAGCACCGACCCCTTTGAAACATACGGGAGCAAGATACATGAATATGGTACTGCCGGGAATTCTCATTTGGCTGGGCACCGCTGTGTTCGGGGCTGTACGTCGTCTCCGAGAAACTCAATGACACGCCCGGAGATGATCTATCACACCGCCAGCGTTGACGAGGTGGCTTCAGTGCCGAACAAAGCGCAGGAAACCGCCTGCGCCTCCCTCGCGACGGACCGGCACAACGGGCCGCCCGTTTCCGTTGGCTCCGTGTCCTGGCATCGTCCATGTCCCGGCCCACAGTAACGGCGGGTTGGGGCAACGCCAGTCCCGGGACATGGAGCTGGCGGACGACAAATACAATCTCGTTGTGGCCGTCCCCCGGGCATGAAAGGTCCCCTGTTGGTCCCACGGGATTTCCGCCCCGGAGAACGAAAGTGGGTGAACACCATCCGTTTTTTGCGGGGGCCTGGGGGCGAGGAAGGCTTTCTGTGGCCCTTGGTTTACCTACAGTAAACGGGACCTTACAGCTTCCTAGGCGGGGAGTCCGGGGCGGACCAGTATACGGCACCCCCCGACACCACCCCGCTATCAGGGTGTGCTCTGGGTGTCTGACGCAGGCGCAACGCCTTAGCGGGGAAACATCCAGAGGGGCGCACAGCCCCCCGCGACTTGAGACTTGAGCCCGCGGGGGGCTGTGCGGGGCGACCCCGCTTCCACACAGTTGCACCGCCGATGCCGTGTTTTGCCCCTGCGGGTGCCTCGAACGGTTGTCTGGGGATGTGGAGCCCCGCAACAAGGCCCCCGCTGGGGCCGCAGGAAAACGGCTTAGGCGAAGGACCCCGGCGCAGGGCAAGGGCAACCGGAACCATTCCCCGACGAAACAGCACGCGGCCTGGCGGCAGCAGCCGGGCGTGGAGGGCCCTGTGTGATCTCCCCCCGTGTCCAACCTACGAAAACCCCAAAAACAGCCCGCAACAGGGGCGCAGGCGCGGCCTCGCGGTGCCCTTGGCTTGAGTGTTTTGAATTTCGTTGCCGCAGGCGGTCGACAGGCGTGCCGACGGAAACACTGGCACAGAGGGCGCGCATCAGCTTTTTTGGTCCCCACCCCCCTTTTCCCTCGGCCGCCTGGCTGTTTTGAGCCCGGTTTTGGTCCCCACCCCCAACAGCCTGTTTGGCATCAGGGCAGGATGGAGAGTCCCGGCACCCGCAACCCGGGGCGGCAAACCGGAAAACAAGCCTCGGCAGCGGCTTTTCCGGCGCGCGCCCGTACACCCCGCAGGCGGTCGACAGGCGCGCATCCGGCCCCCGCGGTGTGTGCGCCCCCATGTCAAGGTACAGGGAAACAGCAGAGTTTTGTGTCCGGTGGGGGAACTCCCGGCAGGGGTGCCCCCAGATGAGCGTGTGCCCCTTGAGCAGTGCGGACCGCTTCGCCGGTGTCGGCCGCGTTGGGATCGACACCGCCACCAACAGTAGGTTGAGGTGGGCTACTGTTGGCCGCCGGTGCGGGGCAGGCCCCACTCCCATCTGGAATCACCACTGCCACCCCCATGCCCAGGGACCGTAAGGAGCATGAGAGTCAAACCGAATGCCATCCATTCGGGAAAATGTCTGCGGTCCCGCAGCCACCGTATACCGTGCAGTGCGGCCACATGGTTTTGGATCACAGGGTGGACCCTGTCCA
>CAXXOQ010000138.1:0-5557 GCA_963664185.2 Caldilineaceae bacterium
AGGATTGACGGCCCATGGAACTCTACATTCTCAGACACGCCATAGCGGAGGACCGAGGGTCCTCAAACTACCGCCACGATTCTCTGCGTCCGCTCACGGAACGGGGCATTGCACGCATGAATCGCGGAGCGCGAGGTATGGCGCGCCTTGGCATAAGCTTCGACCTGATCCTCACAAGCCCCTATGTACGGGCCAGGCAGACCGCCGAGACGGTTGCCGCTATCCTCCGTCCCCCAAGCGATCTGTTGCTGTTCCCGCCTTTGGCCGCCGATGTCCCAGCCCTTGAGACCGTCACTGCGCTCTCCCGCCGTACAGCAAGCCTCAACTCTGTTCTCCTGGTGGGCCATGAACCCCAACTCTCCCGGATCGGTTCGATCCTGCTCGCGGGAGACACCGTGTTGAGCCTGAGATTGAAGAAGGGCGGTATGTTCAAGCTCACTTGCGAAGGGCTCTATCCGGGATCGGCCACTTTGGATTGGTGGCTAATGCCGAAACACCTCCGTCAACTCGCGGGCTGACCGGGAAGGTTTGGCGGTTCGCAGGGCAGGAGATCCATCTCTTCTCAATACCATGCAACGAAGGTGGTTTACCCGCGCTATGCGGCAGCTTCCTGTATATACGTGATCCCGTCCCTGGTGCGTCTTCTTCCCACAACCGAAGCACGGCACACCGGAACTCTTTGGCGCCATGCACGGGCTCAGTCCCGCTTGCGTTCCCGTGCAGCAACCTGCTTGCAACGTTGTATCAGAGGGAAGGCCTGCATTGCACTTTTCCGTGTGCCTGTCCCCTACTGTGGGATGACGTTGACCATGACCACATGGTCCCCACAATGCGCGGGTTGGTGCATACGGACCTGGCGCAGGCCTTCCGGCAGCGCCGGGCCCAGATCGGGCTTCAGGTGAATGCAGGTCCACCGAGGTGGCGGCCCGGAAACATCCGGGCCGAAATGCCACGACGCAGAAACACCCATACAGCATTGTCTGGGGTATGGCTATGGCCCGGGACAACCACGCAGGCCTGATCCGGCAGTGGCTATCGGGTCTCTGTCAGCGTATCCCCAAATCCATAGCGATGCATATGCCCAAGCCCAGACACTCTCCTTTGGTCAGCCGTGCAGCTGACGGTTCTTCACCGGGCGGAAAGGTAGCGGCATAGCTCTTGCCTGGCTCACGCCAGAGTTCTGTCCCCTGGCCCAGATCAGTCATTCCACAGGCGATTGCCCGCGGCCACCCGATGGCGCATGGCGAATGCATCCTCCCCATCTGGATCGTCCAGGAGGCTCACCAGATAGGACGCCAGCAGTTGCTCCATTTCCCGGGCCCGGTCCGGCAGGGCGTCCGCCAGATTCACGGTCTCCTCCGGGTCCGCATCCAGATCGTACAACTCCAGGGGTGGGGCCTCGGTCCAAAGGGTGCGCGACGGGTCCACCGGGTCGTCGGAGGCGGGTTCCTGCGCGCCCCATTGGGTGTAATTCTTGATCAGTTTCCAGGCGCCATGCTGGATGTAGCGCTGCGGCACACCCCGGTAGGCGCCTTCGCCAAACTGGTAAGGCCGCACCTGTTCTTTCTCCCCGGTGATCAGGGGCAGCAGGGAAGAGCCGTCCAGCCCGGGCAGGGGATCAAGTCCCAGGAGATCCCGCACCGTGGGGAAGAGATCCACATGATGGACATATGCAGCGGAGCGATGCACCTGATGGTCAAGGGTGGGACTGTACACAATCAGGGGAACCCGCACGTTGAAGTTCCAGACCCCCCTGTGATCGAAGTGATAATCCCGTTCGACCATGATTTCACCGTGGTCACCCACAATGATGATCGCGGTTTCGTCGGCGATGCCGCATGATTCCAGCGTTTCCAGGACCTGTCCCAGCCGGTTGTCCAGGTAGTTGATTTCCCCGTCGTACCGTGCCAGGTTGGCGCGCTCCTTCTCCCTGAGTTCCGCCAGCGGCCCGGCGCATTCCACATAGTCAACGCCTGACTTGGCCTTCTTGACCTGTACCTCACGGTCCAGATACATACTGTCGTAGGGTTCCGGTGCGTTGTAGGGCTTGTGCGGATCCCAGTAATGGGCGAAGACGAAGAAGTCCTCGCGGGCGTGTTCCCGGAGCCACGGCAGCAACCGGTGATTGAGGTCATCTGCCCGAATCCAGTGATGGCGCGGCGCTGACGTACGCGTGACATTGACATGGTATTCGTAACCGCGCACGAACCAACTGGGATGGCTCGCGAAGTTGAGGAGATTGTCAAAGGCGGCCGTGGTATAGCCTTGGTCCCAAAGCCCCTCAGCCAGGGTGGGAGTGGCATCGTCCAGGGTAACGACCCGCTGATTGGGCGACATGAAGGGATTGATCACCATCTTGTGATTGGCACAATACTTCCCCGAGACGATGCTGGTGAAAGCGGGGAGAGTCACCGAGAAGGCGCTGGAGCAATGGAGAAACCCGGTGCCCCGGGCCATCAGGGAATCCAGGACCGGGCTGGTGGGCCGGTAGTAGCCATACCCGCTGAGATGATCTGCCCGCAGCGTGTCAAGAGCCAGCAAAAGGATCTTCATAACGTAACCTACTCCTGTTTCGGGGAATGCCAACGGCTTGGCGGTCCGTCAGAGCCTGCAGCGACCCGGCAGGGAACAAGCCTCTGTCCCGCTTCCGCACGCATAGTCTCAGCCCTTCAGACCGGTCATAACAATGCCCTGCACAAACCAGCGCTGGGCCACAAAGAAAAGGACAAGACTGGGGATAACGAGCAACATCGTCGCGGCCATGAGAAGCTGCCATTCGATCCCGCTTTCGGTGCGGAAGTAGTAGAGCCCCAACGTCAGGGGATAGAGCTCGTCGGTGCGCAGATAGAGAATCGCATTCATGAAGTCGCCCCAGTGACTCTCGAACGAAAAGATCGCGACGGTCACCAGCGCCGCCTTGCTCAAAGGCAGAATGATCCGCCAATAAATGCTCAGGTAACCGGCCCCATCCACGATGGCGGCCTCATCCAGCTCCACCGGCAGCGTCATGTAGTACTGGCGCAGGAGAAAGACCCAAACGGGTCCGCCGGGTATAAAGAAGGCCTGGACGATAAACGGCAGAAAGGTGTTGATCCATCCCAGCTTGACAAAGAGAATGAACTTGGGAATCATCGTCACCAGAGCGGGCAGCATTATGGTGCTGAGCATCACCATGAACCAGATATCCCGGCCCGGCCAGTTGAGCCGGGCAAAGGAGAACGCCACCAGCGAAGACATGATGACGTTGGCGGCAACGGGCACAACGGTGATGATGACGCTGTTCAGGAAATAGCGCGGAAAGGGAATCTGGCCAAACAGGGCGTCATAGTAGTTGCGCCACACCACCGGATTCGGGATCAGGGAAACGAATTCCTCGTGGATGAGTTGCTGATCGGTCTTCAGCGACGTGGACACCATCCACAGGAAGGGGAGCGTAAAGGCGAGTGCGCCCGCAGCCACCACGATATATCCCAGGGCCTGTCCCGTCAGCAGCCTGGTAACCCGCCAGCGCCTGTGGCGCCGTGCGGACCGTGCTACGAACGTGCTGTCGGCCCCATGCACATGTCCTGCTTTCATCAATTTTCCGCTTTGCGTCTCCCTTCGTAGTACACCCAGAATTCCGAGGATCGGAATATCAGCAGGGTCAGGATCAGGATTGCCACGAAGAGAACCCAGGCCATCGCGGAAGCATAGCCCATCTCCAGAAAGCGGAAGCCAATCTTGTAGAGATAGACCACATAGAACATGGTCGAGTCGATGGGGCCTCCGTCCGTCATGACCAGCGGTTCGGTGAATGTCTGGAGGGCGCCAATGATACCCACCACCAGCGTGAAGAATATGGTGGGGGAGATCATCGGTATTGTGATTGTGCGAAAGCGCTGGACAGTTCCGGCCCCATCAATTTCGGCTGCTTCATAGAGTTGGCGGGGTACGCCCTGCAGGGCGGCCAGAAAGATGATGGCCGTACCCCCGATCCCCCACAGACTCATCAGGATCAGTGCCGGCTTCGACCAAACGGGACTGGCCAGCCAGTTGGTTGTAGGCAGGTGCAGGACGCGCAGCACAACGCGCAGTACGCCGCCGGACATCAGGTATAGCCAGAGCAGCGAAGCCGCCACCAGGGGGGTCACCCGGGGCAGATAAAACATGGTGCGGAAGATCGCCATGCCGCGCAGGGGCAGGTTCAACAGCAGCGCAATGGATAACGCAACCATGATCCCCAGCAACACGGCAAAGAGGGTGTAGTAGACGGTATTGTAGACCGCCTTGCCGAACAGGGGATCGTCCCGGAAAAGCTTCACATAGTTCTCAAAGCCTATCCACGTAAATTCATCCAGCCGATAGCTGGTGAAACCGGTGTACAGCGAAAACACCAGGGGGCCCAGGGTGAAGAAGAGAAACCCCAGAATCCAGGGCGATGCCAACAAATAGCCGTAGAACGCTTCCTTGCGTCGCCAGGATCCGGCAGCACGCTCTTTCCTTGCTCTGGCGCACATGGAATCTCCAACTCCTCAGCCCGATGCCAGGCATAAGCCGACAACAGCCTGCGACGAGGGTCTCAGAATGTCCCCAAGTGGCAGTGGGTTACGACATCCATCCTGCCATTTCGCCTGGTGACAGCTTGTCCTGCTGACACCGGGAGATGCCGGGGCAAGCATTTACCTCTTGCCCCGGTCTCGTTGAGGGTTCGCCAGAACCCCCAGGGTATTCTCATCACGAGTAATATTTGCTGAGAATCTCATTCCAGGCTTTCTCTGCGGCGTCCAATCCTTCCTGGGGTGTCTGTTCATGGAACATGACTTTCGCCACCTCCCGCCCCATGGCCGCGTGCATGCGGCCGGGTTCTGGCATGAAGACCATGGAGCGTCCATGCAGATCGGCTTCTTCTGCCATCGCGATATCAAGGGGATTCGCGGACCAAAAGCCTGCGTCAATCACGGCCTTGCTTGCGGGTAATTGTCCATACGGTTCCAGCCAACGCACGCCGTATTCCGGCGAGTTGAGAAACTCGACCAATTTCCAACTCTGATCCGGATGGTCTGAATCATGCCAGATGAACTTGGCGCCTGGACCCGCCCAAGCGGCCTTGGTCGCATTGGGGCCGCGACCTGCAATGGCACCAGCGAACCATACGTCGTCCAGCTGGTCCGGGGCATGGCGCCGCATATTACGGACAGTACCTGAACCATATCCGACCGGCACTCTGCCACTCACAAAGTCCGGCACAGGGGCTTCCGGCAACTGAAACACCTGGTCCGGGTAAATGGCATCCAGGATCTCCAGCGAAAACTCCATGGAAATCAGGCCTTCCTCGCTGTTGAATGCCGCCCGCGCACTGTCTTCTGTCAACATGTCGCCACCGGCTTGATAAAGCAGGGCCATGAACCATTGGTTTCCCGGAGGACCGCCTCCGGGAAATGGCGGATAGCCCGCCTGGATCAGCACGTCCCCTTCGCGTATGGTGGCCTTGACCGCAGCCTCAAACTGCTCGTCCCAGGTTCCGGGAACTTCCGTTACCCCAGCCTCCTGGAAGTGCGACTTGCGGTAGAACCAGGTA
>CAXXOQ010000139.1:0-6891 GCA_963664185.2 Caldilineaceae bacterium
AAACCACTGTTCCCGATCCAGCCATTGCTCCATTTCAATGGCATCGCCATGGGCGGCCAGCAGCTGATCCCGTTTCGCGAGATTGAAATTCTCGTGATAGATGCCCCGATCCAGATCCAGCACGGTCCGGGTCACGTGCAGGCCCTCCGATTTCTCGTAGAGGATCTCTTCCCCCGTAATGTCATAGACCAGGCAATCGCGCCGGAACGTGGAGGTCACGATGTAGTAGTGATGATTCAGGGCATGGGCCTGCAACGAACTGCCCGCGGAATAGGCACTGGGCCAGGCAACGAGATCTGCCCCCTCCGCCGCCAGGGTCTGCCAGACATCGGGGAAGTTCACGTCAAAGCAAATCAGGATGCCCAAACGGCCGAAATCCGTTTCCACCACCCGGGGTACGGAGGCGACCACATCCACAGGGGGACTGGCATCAAATTCCGACCAGTAGGGGTAGACCTTGTCATAGATATAGACGATGTCACCCCGGCGGTCCAGCAGCACGGCGGAATTCAGACGATAGCCATCCTGCTGCCGATCGATGGGGCAGACAATATAGGTGTGGTGTTTGCCCGCCAGTTCGGCCATGTCGGAGACGGTGGGGCCGTCCAGGGTTTCCGGCTGATTGCGGTCCTGGCCGTTGCAGGTCTCGGGCAAGATGATCAAATCCGCGCCCTGCTGGCCTTCCCGATCCACCTGTGCCACAACCTGATCCCAGGGATCCTGATGAAATCCCAGACTCACTACACGTACCTTGCCTGCACCATCCATATCCACACTCTCCTGTTTCACCCGGCCAAGACCCACGGCCGTTGCCGGCAGTATCCGCGTGCCGGGACCAGCCCGCTGGGATGGGCCTGCAGTCATGCGCCGCCCATGCCCGCGTGCTGCCAGCCAGGGGCAAGTCAAGGAACCCCTGTGGCAAACGCCCTGCATCCTGTATCATATCCTTAATCCTTGCGGCTGGCACCAAGACAGGCGGCATATCTCCGGCGCAATCTCGCATCCCCCGGGACGGATACGTGGTTGCAGGGACATGTCCCTGTTGCCCAGGTTGCCCTACCCAGGCCCGCAATTGTTTTCCCTCATCACCTGTGCCCACGAGACTCCTTCATGTCCAACTGCCTGCAACGATCTACCCTCGCGCATGAAGTGCTGGAACGCTTCCGATCCCTGGTCTGCATTCCGGCGCCTTCCAGCCGGGAACACCGCATAGCGGCCACGATCCGGGAACAGCTTCAGGAGATGGGACTGACGCCCCGGCAGGACGCCTGTGGCAATGTCATGGTGGAATTGCCGGGCCAGGATCCGGAACTGCCCCTGTGGTGCTATGCCGCCCACATGGATGAAATCGCCATCGTGGTGACCCGGATCTGCCCGTCAGGCGATCTGGAAGTGGCACGATCCGGCAGCCTGTATCCCTGGAAACTGGGAGAGGGGCCGGTAGAGATTCTGGGGGATGAGCAATCCGTCATAGGCATCTTCAGTATGGGATCCATGCATATCCCCCTGGACCAGCGCCAACCCGTAGGATGGGAAGGAGTCTGGATTACCACGGGCATGACCACCGCCGAATTGGCCGCCGCCGGCGTGCGGCCCGGTTCCCTGGCGGTGCCCCATGTTTCCCGGCGTGGCCCCTTTCTTTTCGGCAGTCCCGACAATCCCATGGCGGCCGCCTGGTCCTTCGATGACCGTTTGGGTTGCGCCCTGCTCCTGGAACTGCTGGCGCATTTGCAGGCCACGGGGGAGCAACCGCGCCATCCCAGCCTGTTTGCCTTTACCCACAGCGAGGAAGTAGGCGGATGGGGTGCCATGAATCTCATGCGGCAGGCGGCGCCGGAAGCCCTTATTGCCCTGGATTTGGCCCCCATGCCTCCCGGCACCCCATTGGTCATGGATGATCGGCCGGCGATCTGGAGTACAGATTCCCATGGCCACTATGACCATGGCCTGATACAGGAACTGCTGGCGGCCGGCCAGGAAGTGAATGTGAGGCTGCAGACCGTGGTGTATGAACGCGCCGCCAGTGACGCCTCCATCGCCTATACCGCCGGCTGGGTCGAACGGGCCCTGTGCTTCGGCTGGACCTGCGGCAACAGCCACGGGTACGAAACCCTGCGCGTGGGCGCCTTGCCCAACATCCTGCGTACCCTGCACCGTTTCGTCACAACCCGCTGAAAGCCCACTGGCCGGCCCCCCAGGATGTGCAGGTCGGCCATCTTGACACACGGTACCACGCTGGACGGCGCGGCGATCATGCGCCGTGTCGCTCAGGCAACCAGGACTTCCCGCAGGCGCTGCCCCACGATTTCCGCTTCGCCCGCATACAGGGTGTTCATAATCAGGCGCAGTTCATTGCCCAGCACGACGGTGGAGATGTGCGGGTCGCCATCCAGCAGGGCCTGGGATATCTCTTCTGCCGTACGTCCCAGGGCCGTTTCGTCCAGTTCCAGAATGATCGTGTTCAGAATGGAATTGCCGGCCAAATCCTGCCAGGAGGTCTGGACATGCGGCAAGCCCGCTACGGCCTGGCGAATGGCTTGGCCCCTGGCCTCCAGTTCCGCCAGGCGCTCTTCGTGATCCAGCGCAAACCACTCCCGGAGAGCCGTCACCACCCCGACAATCTCGCCCCGGTCCAGCTTGAAGGGGCGCCCGATGGCGCGGTTCTGGCGGGTCTCAAAACTGACGAAGTTGTTCAGGATGGCCGCGTCCATCAGATCCTGTTTCCCGCACAGAATGCCTGTGCCGTTGAAGGAACCGAAATACTTGGCGCCGAAGCACACCAGGTCCGCGCCCTGGCGGGTGAACCAGGTCATGCGTTCCAGCGGATACACCACACTGGCCGCGTCCACCAGAATGGGCAAGCCGTGCGCATGGGCAATGTCGCGGAGTGTGGCAAACGGCAGTCCGGTAGGGGCATTGCCTATGCCCAGGAAATGGATCGCAGCGGTGTGCGCATTGATCGCCGCTTCCACCTCTTCCGCCGTGGTGGTTTCGTCATTGCCCACCACGACCAGCTTTGCACCGCACAGTTCCAGGGCCCGGTCATAGGAATACCGCTGGCACTGCTGAATGATGATCTCGTGGCGCATGCCCGTGGTATCGGGCAATTGGGCGATACGCCTGTCATCGGTACCGGTCATGATGCCCGCCACCCCCAGGGTCATGGCGGCGGCACAGCCGGACGTGACCAGGGCCTTCTCCGCCTGCAGCAACTCCGCAATGGCCTGGCCGCTTTGCTCCAGCAATTCCTCCATCACCACATAATGGCGGTTGGCGGCTTCCGCCGCCTCCAGGACGGCAGGTGACAGGCGGGATCCGCCCATGACCGTGCGCGAGCCAGCCGCATTGACGATGGGACGCACCCCGAGATCGGTATAGACCGTCTGTTCACGCTGTTCAGCCACGATGAACCTCCTTGGTACCTGGGACATGTCGCCAAAATCCTGCGAGCCCAGTAGTGAGAATACCACAGTTGGCCGCTGGGCAAATCAAGCTTCCGGCAGGCGGGGCCGGAGCCATGCCGTCCATCCCAGCACCAGGGTAAACAGACAGGCCTGCAACAGTATGATCGAAGCCCCCGAAGCCGTATCCAGGTAATAGCTGAGATAGATCCCGGCCCCGGATGACAGCGCGCCAATCAGCACCGACAGCAACAGCAGGCGGCCGAAATGCACGGTCAGCAGACGGGCTGTGATGGCCGGAATGACCAGGACGGCCGAGATGAGAGTCACGCCCAGCACCTGCATGGAGGTGATGATGACCCCTGCCAGCAGGAACGCAAACATCGCGCTGAGCGCCCGGGTGGATATGCCCTGGACCTGGGCCACTTCGGCGTCAAAGGTATAGAACAGCAAGGATTTGTAAAAGGCCAGCATCACGCCGCTCACCACCAGCAGCATGAAAAATACAATCCAGAGGTCGGCGGTATCGACTCCCAGGATGTTGCCGAAGAGCATGGCTTCGATCGAGGGCGTGTACGTGCGGGCCCGGCTGATCAGGGCAACGCCGAAGGCAAAACTGGCGGTGGTGATGATGCCAATGGCCGCATCGCCCTTGATCTCCGGGCGCCGGGAGAGGCCGTTGATCAGCAGGGCCGACAACACCCCCCAGATACCGGCCCCGATATAGAAGTTCCATTGGGCCAAAAAGGTCACCACGGCGCCGCCAAACACGGCATGGGCCAAGCCGTGACCGATATAGCTCAGACCACGCAAGACGATGTAGACCCCCACGGCCCCACACATGGCACCGACCATCAGGGCCACCAGGAAACCGGAACGGAAAAAGTGGAACGCAAACGGTTCCAGCAATATGCTCAGAGCAGGTCACTCCCGCCCGTTATGGTCAGGAAACGGGGCATGGGCCTCTACAGGATCCGGATTGAGATCGGTCCAGGTATGGGCATGGGGGGTTTCATACACGAGCAACTGGCCGTCCTGGCGATGTACCACCAGATCCGCACCATACGTCTGGTCCAGGATTTCCTTGCAAAACACGGCATCCGGTGGTCCCTGGGCCACGATGGTGCGGTTGATGCACACCACCCAGGGCAGATGGGCCGCTGCCGCGTTGACATCATGGGTGCTCATAATGATGGTTTGGCCCGCCTGGTTCAGGTCGGCCAGCAAATGCAGGATGGTCTCCGTGTGGTAGACATCCACGTCACTGGTGGGCTCATCCAGTACCAGAATATCCGGACGGGATATCAGGGCGCGGGCAATGAAGACCCGCTGTTGCTGACCACCGGACAGTTCGCCAATGTGCTTGTGCTGCAGATGGGTTATGTTGAGGCGGGTCAGGATCGCCTCAATCCGTTGCTGATCCCGGCGCGTGACCCACGGCCGCCAATCCCGGCCGCGGCGCAACCCCATCCAAACCACTTGTCTGACGGTTACCGGAAAACTCCAGTCCACATGCTCAATCTGGGGCACGTAGCCGAATTGCAGCGGCGGCCGGGTGTCGGAAGCGCTACCCTCGATGTAAATGTCCCCACGGGAAGGAACAATGACCCCCAAAAGGGTTTTCAGCAAGGTAGTCTTGCCTGAACCATTGGGGCCCAGAAACGCTACAAACTGCCCCTGGTGTACATGGATGTTGATGGCCTCCAGTACGGTTTTGCGACCGTAGCGCACGGAGACATCGCGCAATTCTATCTGGGGATCCAAGGTCTTGCTACGGTCAGGCTGTCAGGCAATTCCAAATAGGGGATGACCGCTTGACCAGCGGGCACCGTTGCCTCATTGTAGCAAGAAGGCGGCCGGAAAGGCGTTCCTGCTCCCACCTGTGGAACAGACACAGGACGGGAGTGTGTGGGCAAACGACAGCAGGAACGGCCTCCAGCGCTGATGTTGCCGCGTCAACGTCCCGGACCTGTGCCCAACATTCCCGGATTCCACATCGGTGGCCGCAGGAACAGCCCTCAGCCCGTGCGCATATACGACGACAGTTGCGGGCTACCCAAAGGGTGTTGCACCTTGGCCAGTGCAGCCAGCTTCATCCAAGGCCGGGATTCCTGCTACCCGGTTGCCTGCATGCTCCCAGTTTCTGTGGATTCCTGGTGCGGCCAGGTCTGTCCAGGGCGTTCCTGCATAATGGTTTCCAGTTCGGCCAGGGATACAGGCAGGTAATCGTTGCTGTCTACGCCTACATCCCACTGTTTGCCGACAGGTGGCAGATTCCCATGGGAATGCCCATACAGTTGCCACGCATCGTAGCGGCTTTTGGGCCATACCCGCATGGCGTAGTGACACAGCACTATGTGGTGCGGACCCTCGCGGATGGTTTTCAGTTCACTCACGGAGCGACAGAATTGCAACAGAAAGGCATCGGACATCCAGTTGTCGTGATTCCCCCGGATGAAGTGAAAGGCCATGGACCGGGGAATGGAGGATAGAAACTGCCGGGCCAACTCCTTGTTGAAGGTCAGATCGCCCAGAAAATACACCGTATCATGGGGAGCCACACGCGCCCGGAAGTTCTCCAGTATGGTGCGATCCATCTCCTCCGTGTCACGGAACGGACGCTGGGCATATTGGATGATATGGGCATGGCCCAGGTGCCAGTCCGAGGTGAACCAGATCATGGACATTGTAGCGCCGCCGTGCGATCCGCCATGGCATGCCAGGCAACCGGGCTCTGTTTCACCCATACCGCCAGTTTCTGGATGGATATGCACATGCAAACTGTTGTCCTGAACCTGTAGGTGGCTCGGCTGGACCGTCTTACGCATCCTCCGCGCGCACCAGACGGCGGGTACACTCTTCCCCCTGGAAGCTGGCACGCTGGGTTATGGCCCTGTACAACCATGGACACCGCCTGCCACCACCGCCAAGTCCCAGGGACTATGCAACAGGATTCGGTGCGACTGGAGCGGCTCATCAGATCGCGGTCTCCGGATATGGATGCAGGGAAAGTTACAGCACAATCGGACTGCATCCGGCATCGCCACTGGCCCAAACGCAAGTACACAAGTACAGCGTCTTGGCGCAACGTCTTGGGCCAGTCGCTTAGCGGTCCGACACGTTGGCAGGCGAAATCGCGTCCAGCGCCGTCGCATCGCCCCCCAGGGCGTCGGTAATAATGCGCACATTGCGGAGCAGCATGCCTACATAGCTATGTTCCGGTGAGTCCGGAGCGCCTGGCAGCACATCGTCCGCCAGGTCGTCATTCAAGGTGACACCGGTTTCCCGCGCGATGGTTTCCAGCACGGGCGTGGGAAATTCACTGGCGCCGAAAATCACCGCTACCTTTTCGGCCCGGATCTGTTCCACCAGGGCCGTGATCTCCCGCACAGTCGGCTCCTTCATGTGCGACGCCTGGACCGCCCCGATCAGGGTCATGCCGTAACGCGGAGCGAAGTACGCCCACGAATCATGGTAGGTGAGCAGCTTG
>CAXXOQ010000140.1:0-23045 GCA_963664185.2 Caldilineaceae bacterium
ATTGATCACCCTTCGTGGATTGACAAGGTGCGCCACTTCGTGGGTGGTGCCGGCACCTTCGACTACAACCACGGCGACCTGTTCATTGACGAGAACTTCGCCAATTTCCGGGAACCCGGTGAGGCGATCGGCCTGCATTCCGGTGGACACACCGGGGTGAAACGCACCCAGTTCCGCTTCTTCAATGGCCAGTTTCACTGTGGCCAGATCGACATTCTCATTGCCCTGACGGACATTGGCCCGGGCGACGGCGCGACCATGGTGGTGCCCGGCAGCCACAAGTCGCATTTTCCCCACCCCCAGTTTGAGATCCACCGCATGCAGAAGGATGCATCGGTGGATCAGGTGGAAGGGGCGGTCGAACTCCACATGCAGGCCGGCGATGCCCTGCTCTTTGTGGATGCCATCTGCCATGGTTCGGCCAAGCGCACCACCCCCGGCAGTCGCCGGATTGTGGTATACCGGTATGGTCCTTCCTGGGGTACCTTCCGGCATGGCTATGCCCCGTCACCGGAATTGCTGGAGCGCCTGACGCCCGAGCGCCGATCCATTGTCATGCCGCACAAGCTGATACCGCGGGAACCGAATCTGCTGTCTGCCTGAAAAATCCTGGCACCGATCCCAGATCCCTGCCGGGAAACCGTATACCGGCGGCCTGCCCACCTTGGGCCGCCGCCGCGCAGGCTATGCCAGGCAGCGCCGTGTGGCGCGGCTTTCCGCCCTGGCGTCGGTCCGGGGCGCCTGCAGCCCCGCCAAGGCCACGGGCGCTGGCCGAGCCTATCCCTCCAGCGCCAGCTTTTCCTGTTGCTGCTGGATGACGCGGGTAAGAACAAACAGCAGCACGGCGATGAAGGCGACGGAGGAAATGGCGAGGTCCAGGGCAATGTCGGTGAAGTGGGCCGCGTTCTGGCTGATCTCCAGCAAGGGATTCATGACGTAATAGGTCGGAAACACGCGACCAATCCACGCGGGGATCCGGGGAAAAAGCTCCAGCAGGCCGGGCGCATAGAGCACCAGCCCCAGGACCTTGATGATGCCCATGAAGGTTTCCATGTCCCTGGACACGGAACCCAGGATTACCCCCAGAACGGACGACATGAGGCCCCCCAGGGCAATCATCACAGGAAGAGCAGACTCAGTTGCCCGGCAAACGAACTGTTCAGCACCAGGATGACCACGGCCATGACGGCACTCAGGACCACACCCACCAGCGTCTTGGCCAGATATACATCCAGCAGGGACGTGGGGGTGGTGATGAGAGCCACCAGGGTGCCCTTCTGTTTTTCGTCCACCAGCGACGAAGCCGGTATGAAAAGCCCGCTCAGGGACGATCGACATGATCAGGATCAGGGGCAGGAGACGCTGGGACCAGGTCGCCGTGTTGGCCTTGCCCAACTGGGTGATCTCGACACCCGACCGGCAACTGATCAAAGGCGATGCCACTCCCTTCCATCAGGGCCCGGGTAACGACCGCTTCCAGGAGCCCGAGATTGCGGGCGCCCGCTTCACCCCAGCGATAGATCGTCAGATTGGCCTCCGCGGCGCCGCTCGCCAGGACATCGGCAAACCCGGCCGGCAGGCTCAAACCCACTTCGACCGTACCGCGCCCTGCCGCGTCTTTCAGCGCCGCTTCGGAACTGTAGATGCCCGTCTTGATGCTGGGGTGATCGACCAGGGCCTGCACCAGGGTTTCATTGCCGCCCGCGTCATGCAGGCCCAGCCGCGGTGTGCCCGCAAAAAGGTCGCCAAAGACGAGCGCGATCAGCAGGCTCAATATGACCGGCATCACCAGCACATAGATGCTCATGAAGCTGGTGGCCCCCAAGCGAAATTCCTTTCCCATCAGAATCCAGATGCGTCGTATATCCATCAGAACCTTTTCCTCAGCACGGCACTGCCAATGAGCAGGGTGCCCAGTCCAATCACGGCCATCAGAGACAGATTGCGGCTGATTTCGGCCCAGCCCGCGCCGAAATTCAGGATGCGATGCAAGGCATCCGCGAAGTAGTAGGAAGGCATCACTTCCATCCAGCCGGAAGCCAATCCCGGCAACATGATGGAAATGACCGGGAGGAGGAACAGGATCATGATGATGGCGCCCCAGGCCATGACCGACATGTTGTTCCGGGAAATGGCGGCGACAAAGAAAGCGACACCGACCACCAGCAGACTGCCCAGGATCAAGGTCGTCAACAGCAACAGGGGCGATGTGCGGATCTTGCCGGTTATGATGGCCAGAAGCAGCACCTGGCTCAATGTCAGCAGCAAGCCCACCACCACTTTGCTCAGGAAGAATTCATGCAGTCGCAGCGGACCGGTGATGAGAGCCCGGACGGTGCCACTCTCGATCTCACGGACAATCAGGGTCGCCAGGCCCAGGACCTCCGTCATGACAATGGCGAGCAGGAACAGCGGGACAAACCGATCCCGCATGGAGAGAGGCTGGCCCAGGAGATCATGGCCCAGGATGAATTCGGTATCTTCAATATGGGACATCCTCTCCAGCACATCCGGATTGGTCACGTTGGCCAGGAACAGCAGGATGTCGTGGAACATCTGCCTGCCCTTGGCCGGTACACCGGGCGCGTAATAGGCATGCAGCGTGGCGTGCTGTCCCTGCGCGATGGCCTGTGCAGCAGCTGCAGGTACGGAAAGCCCTACGAAAAAATCCCCTGTGTTCTCCAGCGCCGCCAGCATGGCGGCTTCCGAATCGAAGACGGTGAGATCCTCCTCCTCTTCCAGGAGCTGGCCAAACTCCGGCAGGATCGCGGGGTCTTCCAGATAGTAGGCCACACGCAACGAATCCTCGGTCTGGTTGGGCAACAGGAAGTAAATGGTCAGGTAAAGCACCAGCGCCAGGGCTGTCACAATGGCGAAGAACCGATTGCGGAAAAAGAGCTTGATGTCATTCACTACCAGAGTGCCAATCATCCCTGCAGCCCCCTGCCCGTGATATCGATGAATATGTCTTCCAGTGTCGCCTCCTCACTGTGTACCGTCAGGACATGCTCCTGCCGGAACAGGTTATGCACGGCCGCCGCCGTTTGATCCTCATCCAGCGCCACTTCCCGCAGGGCGGTTTCCCCACTGTCCAGCAGGACTTCCACTTTGAGGGCCCGCATGCCGAAGCGCTGTTTCAGTTGGGCGGGCGTGTCCAGGGCGACAATTTGGCCCTCGTTGATGAAGGCCACCCGATCCGACAGTTTGTCCGCTTCCACCATGTCGTGGGTAGTCAGAAATACGGATGTCCCCTCCCGGGTAGCGCTCTCGATCAAGGCATGTATGGTTTGGGTTGATACCGGGTCCAGGCCATCCGTAGGTTCATCCAGGAATAGCAGTTTGGGACGGCTGACCAGCGCCCGGGCCATCATCAGGCGTTGCTTCATGCCCTTGGAATAGTGGGCCACATGCTCCTTCTCACGCCCCCCGAGGCCAACTTTCTCCAGCAGCGCCAGCGCATCAAAGTCGGCCACCTTATAGAGCCGGGCAAACAGG
Organism: Caldilineaceae bacterium; assembly: GCA_963664185.2. Classification (GTDB taxonomy): domain Bacteria; phylum Chloroflexota; class Anaerolineae; order Caldilineales; family Caldilineaceae; genus Bin34. The sequence continues at coordinate 3,496 of CAXXOQ010000140.1, forward strand.
TTGAGGTTTTCCACGGCATTCAGCTGGTCGTACAGATTGGTGGTTTCAAAGGAGATGCCAATCTGCTGCTGTACCTGCTTGCGCTCAGAAACGATATCCATGCCCAGCAGTTCCGCCTTGCCTGTCTGGGGGGTGAGCTGACCGGTCAGCAGTCGCACCGTGGTGGACTTTCCCGCACCATTGGGGCCCAGAAACCCGAATACTTCGCCTTCGGCGACATCAAACGATATGTTGTCTACAGCCAGGTTGTCACCATAGCTGTAGCTCAGGTCACTTACCGCAATAGCCGGTCCAGCCATCTCTCTGCTCCCGGTGGACGTTCCGGATCCGCTTCCTGGATTCCCCCCATGCCACCCTTGCTTGTGCCATTCCCCAGGCTAAAGAGTCTCCAAATTCCGATTGGTATGCTTAGATTAGTACGGTCCTGATATTTTGTCAATGGCATGGGCAGAGGTCCCGGAAGCCGTGGCACGGATGGGGGCAAACGGGAAACTTTGTCGCACGGCCCTGCATCGTGGCTCCGCTGGTCCCCCGAGCCGGGACGTTTGTGCGTACGGGATCCGCGGTGCGCCCCGTGACCCAGCCCGTATCACCCAGACCAATTCCTGCAAGGAGTCCGCAATGGAAAATCTCGTTTTCAGTGATGGCAGTCCCTTTCCCGTTATCGGCCTGGGTACATGGCAGATGGGGGGCCGCTACAGTGCAGATCACTCACGTGACCGGGAAACGGTGCGCCTGATCCAGGATGCCTTGGCCATGGGGTATACGCATATTGACACGGCGGAGATGTATGGGGCCGGCCATGCGGAAGAACTGGTCGGACAAGCCTTGTCCCGCAGCGCCCGCGACCGGGTGTTCCTGACCACCAAGGTGTGGCACACCAATCTGCGCCGTGACAGCGTATTGCGATCACTGGAAGGCAGTCTGCACCGGCTGCAGGTGGACTGTGTCGATCTCTACCTTATCCACTGGCCGAACGAGGCCGTGCCGCTGCAGGAGACGTTTGCAGCGCTGAACCGGGCGGTGGCAGACGGCCAAATACGGCGTGTGGGCGTGAGCAATTTTGACGTGAAGCTGCTCCAGCGCGCCCAGGATCTCTGCGCGACACCCATTGTCAACAATCAGGTACGCTTCAATTTGCACGAACGCAGTCCCGAGACCAGCGGTCTTCTGCGTTACTGCCAGGAAAATCACATCATACTAACGGCGTATTGTCCCCTGAAGGACGGTGTCCTGCACAATCCGACGGTGCAAGCCATCGCCCGCAAACACGGGGCCAGTGCCGCGCAGGTGGCGCTGCGCTGGCTGACGCGGCAACCCATGGTCGCGGCTATTCCCATGTCCACCAATCGCGAACACCTGCGCCAGAATCTCGAAACCCATAGTCTGGAACTGGATGCGGATGATGTGCGGCAGCTGAATGACAGCCGTTCCGCATCCGTTTAGGAATCGCATCCTGGCGCGGAGACCTGGGCCGGGGATGACGTTTCCCGTTCTGTTCTCTGCCCAAGACTACGAAGCACAGCCGGGAATTCTTGCCGGAACCAGGGGTGCCATATTCTCCTTGCACATTGCAGTGTGCAGAAAGCAGCAGGCGTGCCATTCCGGCAAAGGCGGTGGTCCAGGCACGGTCAAGACAGCCGACAGGACAATCCTGATTCGTGTTGGCGTACACTTGACGCGCGATGCATTTCCCCCTTACGATGCTTGATGGGGCTGGGGGCTGTTCTCGGTCGGCGACGGGCTCCGGGGTTTCCCGGGGCCTTTCGCTATGCCGGGATGACTTGCCAGCCCCGACCCTTGGCTCCGCCGCGGGACCTCCTGTCCAGGTTCGGCGCAATCCCATTCCCGGCCTGTATCGGTTGACGGGGACCCAACGGCCGGGAATTCATGGTCGCTGTGCGCCAATGGCTTCCGTGTACAGGGCAAAGAGGGACTGGCTGGCCGCCATAAACAGGCGGTTGCGGTGAGGACCGCCGAAACATACATTGGCGCATATCTCAGGCAAATGAATTCGTCCTATCAAGGCCCCGGCCGGATTGAAGACCTGCACGCCGTCAAGCCCTGCGCCGGCCCAGCCGGAACTCGTCCAGATATTGCCGTCGGTATCGGCCCGGAAACCATCGGACACGGCCGGCCGCATGTCCACGAATTCCCGGCCCTGACGCAGTTTGCCGTTGTTCACCTGGAACACGCGAATATGGGCCGGGCCATCCGGATTGTGGGATGTAGCCGTATCACTGATGTATAGAAGGGATTCGTCCGGGGAAAAGCAGAGGCCGTTGGGTTTCTCAAAGTCGTCCGCCACCACCGCCAGCTGGCCGGAGTGCGCATCCAAACGGTAGACATGGGTGGGCAGTTGCAGCTCGGCCACGCCGCCTTCGTAGTTGTGGAGGATCCCATAACCCGGATCGGTAAACCAGATACTGCCGTCCGAATGCACCACGACATCATTGGGCGCGTTCAGGGGCTTGCCGGCATAGGAGTCTGCCAGAACCGTGATGGATCCGTCATGCTCGGTCCGCGTGACCCGCCGGGTACGGTGTTCACAGGACACCAGACGTCCCTCGCGATCCCGGGTATGTCCGTTGGAATTCTGTGACGGTTGACGGTAGACCGAGGTGGTGCCGCGGCGGGCATCCCACTGCAGAATGCGATTGTTGGGTATGTCACTGAAGAGCAGACAATCGCGATCCCCAAACCAGACGGGTCCCTCGCACCACCGGGCACCGGTAAACAGGCGTTCCACCGCCGCATTGCCGTTGACATAAGCCTTAAAGCTGGGATCTACGATCTCGACGGCAATGTCCGGATAGCGCACCACGTCGCGGTCCCAGTCGCGCGTGGCCACGGCCTGTCCTCTCTCCTGGCTGTTCATATCCAATCTCCTCTGGTCTTTGCCCTCCATCCCACGGGTATCCGGCGGAAGCAGGGGAAGCCGGAACCCGCGGTCGCGGTGGTCATACGTGACGGTTACCCTGTACACCAACTGGCCAGACGTACAGCACATACGCCTGGCACAGGCAATGTTCCCTGTCTTGCATATTGTAGATGTATGATGCCCAATCGGGCGATGGATGAAGTCTGGCAGGAGTCTTGCCCGGCAGGCGTCACAGCAGGCTGAAGTCCCCAACGGTATGCCATCCAACCAACGAACAGGTGCGAATTTATGGCAATTGCATGGGTCTCGGATCTGGAACAGCGATTCCTGCGCTATGCCCGGATGGACACGGAGTCACAGGAAGAATCCGATACGGTTCCCAGCACGGAACGGCAACTGGCCCTGCTGGAGCTCCTGATGAACGAATTGCAGGCTATGGGGGTGGAGGATGTCGGCCTGACCGACTACGCCACGGTCCTGGCCACGATTCCGGCCACGGATCCCAATCCGGCGATCCCGGCCGTGGCCTTCCTGGCCCACGTTGATACCACGCCGGCGTTTTCCGGGCATGGGGTGAAACCCCGCATCCACCGGAACTGGCAGGGGACCCCGATCCATTACCCGGACAACGCATCGCTGGTCCTGGACACCGAGAACTCTCCGGATCTGAAGGGGAAAATCGGGCATGACATTGTCACGGCGAGCGGCCGTACCCTGCTGGGAGCTGACGACAAGGCGGGCGTTGCCATCCTGATGTCCCTGGCCCAATACCTGATGTCGCACCGGGACACACGGCACGGCACCATTCGCCTGTGCTTTACCCCGGACGAAGAGATCGGCCGGGGTGTGTTGTACCTGACCCCGGCCGATCTGGGCGCCACCTGGGCCTATACCCTGGACGGGGGTGAAGTGGGGGAGATTTGCAGCGAGACGTTTTCCGCCGACAAGGCCGTCGTGCGCATTGAAGGCGTGTCCACCCATCCCGGCGCCGCCTTTCAGGAGATGGTCAATGCGGCCACGTTGGCGGCCCAGTTTGTCCAGTTGCTTCCCGCCCATACACGGACACCGGAGACCACCCGCGACCGTGAAGGATTCATCCATCTGTACCAGATACAGGGCACCGCGGCGGTCACGGAACTGCAATTCATTCTGCGGGACTTCACCCGGGAGGGGTTGCAGGCCCATGGCCAGTTGCTGGTACAACTGGCGGAGACGTTGCAGCTGGCGGAGCCCAGGGCGCGGGTTACCTGTGAAATATCGGCCCAGTACCGCAACATGCACGAGTGGCTGGAACAGGATATGACACCGGTCAAGGTGGCGTGCCAGGCGATGTCCGATTTGGGCATTGAGTCAAGGGCGGAACCCATTCGCGGGGGTACCGACGGTTCCATGCTGACCGAGAAAGGGGTGCCTACGCCTAACCTGTTTACCGGCATGCACGAGATTCACGGTCCTTTGGAGTGGGTGAGTCTGCAGGACATGGCGCTGGCGGCACGGACCTGCCTGCACATCGTGGAATTGTGGGCAGAACAGGCGGCGGCCGCCAGGGCATAGGCACACAGATAGCCGGTGGTGGACAGGCCCGCCTGGGCGCAAGCCGGTGGTGTGTCAGCCTTTGACCGCGCCCGCAGTCAGGCCCTGGATGAACTGGCGCTGGAAAATGATGTAGACAATGATGACCGGTACGCTGATGATGGTGGCACCGGCCATGATCAGGGCAAAATCCCGGGTATAGCGGGACTGGAAGAACATCAGGCCCACGACCAGGGGGCGCAGGCTCTCCCGTTGCATGAAGATCAGGGGCAGCAGAAACGAGTTCCAGGCCCCCAGAAAACTGAAGATGCCCAGCGTGGTCATGCCCGGCGCGGTCAGGGGCAGCATGACGCGCCAAAAGACCCCGAACTCGTTGCAGCCATCCACCCGGCCCGCATCTTCCAGTTCGTTCGGCAGACTCTGGAAAAAGGCGCGCATGATGAATATGCCAAAGGGCAGGCCAATGGCGGTCTGGGGGATGATCATGGCCCAGTAGGTGCCCAGAATCCCCGCGTCCCGCAAGGTGTAGTACAGGGGAATCATGATGGACTGAAAGGGCAGTGTCAGACCCAGGAGAAAGACATAGAAAAGGGATTGTCGGCCCTGGAAATAATGGCGGGCAAAGGCATAGCCCGCCAGCGCCGACAACAGCAGCGTAAAGCTGACAATGGGCACGGTGACGATCACGCTGTTGGCAAAGTATTTGCCGAAACGGCCCTGGACCCAGGCATTGACGAAGTTCTCCAGGGTCGGTTGCCGGGGCAGGGCCAGCGGGGTGTCGGCGATTTCCAGGGAGGGCTTGAAGGCCGAGGACCACACCCAGACAAAGGGCATCAGACACAGGATCGCGACCAGAATCAGAATGAGGTACTTGATCACCGCCAGCAGGCGCAGACTGGCCTGGGCGGGAGCAGGGGAATAGGCAGCGTCCGACATAGGTCCTACTCCGTGGCCGCGTCGCCCCGTTCCCGCAAGGTGATAAAGACATAGGAAGCCACCAGCGAGAGCACGGTGATGATCATGGTCAGGGACGCGCCGTACCCTGCCTCGTTCAGGGTGAAGGCCTGGCGGTAGGTATACGTCGCCAGCACATCGGTCGCGTTCGCGGGGCCCCCCTTGGTGGTAATGAAAATGATGTCAAACACATTGAAGCCGCCAATCAGGGTAAAGGCGGTGAGCATGGTCAGGACGGGGGCGAGCTGGGGTACAGTCACATGCCAGAACCGCTTGAAGGGACCGGCCCCGTCGATCATGGCCGCATCATGGAGTTCCATGTCAATGCCCTGGAGTGCGGCCAGCAGGATGACAAAACAGAAACCGAAATAGGCCCACAGCCCTGCCAGGAGCAGGGCGTAGAGGGCCCAGTCATAATCCCCCAGCCAGCCGCGGGCGACCTGGTCCAGGCCGACCGCGCGCAATACCACGTTGATGGGACCAAAAAGGGGATGATAGATCCAATGCCAGATAATGCCCACCACGACGGAGGCCAGCACGACAGGCATGAAGAACACCGTGCGAAACAGGATGCGGCCCCTGACTCCGCTCCAGACGAGGTTGGCCAGCACCAGGCCAATAACGACCGGGGTCAGGGTGCCCAGGGCAATCCAGATCAGATTGTGCCGCAGCGACAGCCACATCAGGGGATCGGCGAACATTTTCCGGTAGTTGCCCAACCCGATGAAGTTCTTGACCGGCTGGGCCCCATCCCAATCCGTCAGACTGAAGTATATGGTGTTGAGGAAAGGCCACAGGACGAAAATCCCGTACACCAGAAGCGCCGGGAGGACAAACAGAAGCGGCAGGGCGTGCCGTCGCCATCTGCGCTGTAAACGTGGGGGCCGGGCCGAAACAGTCACACGGTAATTCCATCGTGCCAGGGAATGGGACGTACCCGAGAGCATGCGGCCCCTGGAAACCCGCAGCTTCCAGGGGCCAGATCAGGCGAGGCCGGTGTCAGTCCGGCCGCAATCCGGTGCGATCACTCAAGGAGATTGACGACATCCCCGGCCGCAACGGCCTCTTCCATGGCGGCCTGCAATTCGGTGGCCACTTCCGCCGGCGTCTTGATGCCCTCAAAGATCGCGGCGAAGCTGTCCCACTGCACCTGATTGAAATTGGCCGGTACGACCACGTCAATGTTGTAGCCCATGGTTTCCGCCTGCGTGCCCAGGATATCCAGGGCCAGCTTCAGGAGATCCGGCAACTCCATGTCCGCGGTGTCCACGGGGAAGGCCGGGACGGCATTGATTTGGCTGACCCAGTTCTGCCCCATTTCATCACTGATCAGGTAACTCAGAAATTCCAGCACGGCGTCCGGATGTTCGGTGTTGGCGCTTACGACCCAGCCCGAACCGATACCCCCGGGGACGACGATCGGATTGCCGTCAAGGGAAGGCAGGAAGAAGAAGCCGATGGATTCGGTCGTGCGCTCCGGGTCGGACAGGGCATTGACCAGCCAGGTACCACTGGGCAACATGGCAGCCTTGCCGGTCTGCATCAGGGCCAGGCCATCGTCGTAGCTGATGGCATCGAAATCATCCATGAAGCAGTTCGCTTCCGGCATGTCGACGAAGAACTTCTGGATGGCGTCCACCGTATCGGGATGGTCCCAGGATTCGACGCCGGAGATCATCCGGGTCAGGCGATCCCGGCCCACCTTGTTGTTCATCATGATGCTGAACATGTGGTAGCTGGGCCAACTGGAGCCGTTGGTGAAGGCCAGGGGGATCAGGCCGGCTTCCTGAATGACGCTGCACATGGCGATCAGTTCCTCCCAGCTCTGGGGAATGGTCCAGCCATGCTCTTCAAAGATGCGAGTGTTGTAGAAGATGCCGATGAACTCCAGTTCATTGGCGACGCCGTAAACGTGCCCGTCAAAGGTGCTGCGGGCCAGCGTCCAGGGATAAATGCGCTGGTCCCAGCCCAGGTTGGCATAGGCATCGTCCAGGGGCATCAGCAGGCCGGCCTTGGCCAGAACACCGGCAAAGCCGGGCCCCAGATCATAGTAGAAGAGATCGGGACCGGTTCCCGAACTCAGGGCCGTGCGAATTACATCCCGCATAGCCCCGGTGTTGTAGCTCTCCCGCACCACTTCAATGCGATCCTGGCTGGCGTTGAAGTCAGCCACGAACGCATCCATCTGTTCGGATACATCCACCAGCTGGTCCCAGAACACAACGGTGACTTTCTCCGGCCCCTCTTCTGCCGCAGGGGCCACGACACACGATACCAATAACAAGGTGGCGATCAAGCCGGTTACGGTCAGCAACAATAGCAAACGCTTCATGATCCTGCTCCTGTGGAACGTGGGAATAAATCCGGTGACAAGTGCACTGTTTTCAGGACTTGGGAGAAAATCGTTTCCTCTGTTGCAAGCATGCCCGATACTTTGACGAACCCCGTCTCCCACGGGCTGTGGGCCACTCCACATGAAGCAATCTTTGGGCGCGGTCCCGTTTCCGGTACAGGCCAGAGAAAGTTCGCTGCTGTACCGGGAAAAGGCCCCTGTATCCGGCAATTTGCCAGCATGAAAGCATTGTACTACAGGACCCAGAGCAGGGAAAGCGGCTATGGGCAACCTCAGTTTAGCCTGTCCCGGGGCGATGAGACCCCGCGGGCAGGCTAAGGGTCCCGGCAGTATCTGGGCAGGTAGGCCGTATGGGGGGCATGCTGCGGCCCGCCATGTTACCGGGTGAGATCCATGGCCTCGCCTGCGGCCACGGCTTCCTGCATGGCGGCTTCCAGTTCCGCGGCAACCTCGGCCGGAGTCTTGACGCCCTCAATCACGGCCGCCAAGCCGTCCCACTGCACCTGGTTGAAGTTGGCGGGTACGACCACATCAATGTTGTAGCCCATGGTCTCAGCCTGTTGCCCCAAAATGTCCAGGGCCAGGGCCAGCAGTTCCGGAATGACCAGATCCGATATATCGACCGGAAAGGCGGGGACCACCTTGATCTCCGTGAGCCAGCGCTGGCCCATGTTGTCACTGATCAGATAGTCAATGAATGCCAACACCGCCTCGCGGTGGGGCGTTTGGGCGTTCACCACCCAGCCGGAGCCAATGCCTCCCGGCACCACGACCGGTCCTCCATCCAGGGCAGGCAGGAAAAAGAAGCCGATGGGATCGGGCGTACGTTCCGGGTCCGCCAGCAGGGCTACATTCCAGGTGCCGCTGGGGTGCATGACGGCCTTGCCCGTTTGCAACATGGCCAAGCCGTCTTCATAGCTGATGGCATTGAAGTCTGGCGGAAAGCAGCCCGCCGCGGGCATGTCCACAAAGAATTTCTGAATGGCATCCACCGTATCGGGATGGTCCCAGGATTCCCGGCCGGCGATCATCCGGGTCAGGCGCTCCCGTCCCACCTTGTTGTTCAGCATCATGCTGAACATGTGAAAGGCCGGCCAACTGGGACCGTTGGTGAAGGCGATGGGTACGAAACCGGCGGCCTGCATGGCCGGACACAGGGCGATCAGTTCCTCCCAGGTGACGGGAATTTGCCAGTTGTGCTCCGCAAAGAGACGCCTGTTGTAATAGAAGCCAATGAACTCCAGTTCGTTGGCTACGCCATACACATGACCGTTGAAGGTGCTGCGCTCCAGGGTCCAGGGGTAAATTCGCTGATCCCACCCGCGTTCGCGGTAAATGTCTTCCAGGGGCAGAAGCAGTCCGGCCTCGGCCAACACGCCGGAGATACCCGGTCCCAAATCGTAATAGATGATATCGGGTCCCGTGCCGGACGTGAGTGCTGTACGCACAATGTCGCGCATGGCCGTAACCGTATAGGGTTCCCGTATGACTTCAATCCGATCCTGGCGGGTGTTGAAGTCCTCGACGATGGCGTCCATGCGGTCCGAGACCTCCAGGAACTGATCCCAGAAAAGAATGGTGACTTTCTCCGGCGGTGCTGCCGGAACGGGAGTGGGTGCCACACAGGCGGATAGGAAGGCAGCAAGCAGGAGACACAACCTCCAGGCCATGCGGCGCAGATTCATCATGGCAGTTCCTCCTTTCCCATCGCAATGCAGACCCGTGGCCCAGCCCCACCGTCTACCATTCCGGCGGCCCTGCGTGGACCAACCCAGGCCAGCCCGCGCCTTAGCCCAAAGCTTACTGCATGCAGGGCGATTCCTGGCCCACGTCAGGGGGCCAGGGTGCAAGGCAGCCAACGCATGCAAGGTCCTGGATGGCCGAAGAGTCTCGGTGGCCGTGAATCCGGTTGGGAAAATCGGCCGACCGGCTTCAGCCTGCGGACAGCGACAGGAGACAGGTCATCGACCAGGCACGCCATACCCCGGAACGGGTATGGATGCGGGACTGTGCCTGGGCACCCACAGACCGACACCACACCTTGGGCCATGACATGGGGGAAAGTACACAAACCGTGGAAGCACTTCTGGCAGGTATCCGTCACATCCTGTGGCGCTTGGCACATGCCTTTTGGGGCGTCCGGTTTGGGTCCTGATGTATGGTCCATTGGCGGACAGCCCCACGGACTCCCTGTTCCCGCCATGATAAAATTCAGGGCATGCAACTGTCCTGTCACCACTTTGACGATGGAATTCTGGCCGCATGTCCCCTTTGGCACAGCAGATCCTGGCATACATGGGGGAGCGTCCCCCGGTACAGCAACTGTATCGGTTGCAGGAACTGCAACAGCTAGGATCTCCGGCGGAAGTTAACCAGGCATTGCAGGAACTGGCGCTTGCCCATCGGGCAGGTTCTCCCGGTCCGGGTTTGTGGTTTCCCCTGCGACCTGTGCAGGACGCACTGGGTACATTCCATATGCCCCCTGCCTTTCTGAAAGAGATGGCGGAATCCCTGTTGCAGCGGGAAGGGGTCGGCGTACGGCAGGGCCTCGCCGTACAAAACTATCACCTGGCTGCCCGCACCGGGGGACGCGAGGGCGTCTGGGGTACCCCCACGTTTCAGCAGATCGGTGTCGATCAACCTGTTACCCTGAATCTGCATTGGCATGACGGTTATGTGTACACGGAGTACCAGGGTACCGACATGATGCCGAACCATCCACCTCCCTTCAGTGCCACTACCATAGAAGATGCCGGGGAGTTGGCGCGCCGTGCCGAACAGATGCAAACCAGCCCGGCACGGCTGGAAAAAGACATATGGGTCAATGCCGCGCTTGTGGGTTTGAGTGAGGCCCCTCCTTCCGATCTGGGACAGTTTCTCTTCATGGGGGGTACCAGCCTGACCAAGGCATTTCGCCTTGTTCCGCGTTTCTCCGAAGACATTGATTTGCGTTTCCAGCTGCACGAGGCCGCTTTTCCCGGTACCTTTGCGAGCATGAGCACCGCGGTATATCACGATCTGAGGGCACGGATTGTCCACCATGTCCTGCCCCGCATTCCAGGGGCCCACATTGATGAGGGGCGCAGTATCCTGCGGCCCCAAGCCCAGTTGCATGCGTTGCATGTGCGCTACCCATCCGCCTTTGATCCCGAAGGCAACTCCCTCATCGTGGAAGCCATGATCAAGCCCTGGCGCGTTCCCTGGGACTATCGGGCCATCCAGAATTATCCGGGTACCATGACCCACCAGGCGACGCATACCCTCTGTTATCTTCCCTGTGTGCCTATATGGGGCACCATGACGGGGAAGTTGCAGGCCCTGGCCATGTATGCACATACGCCTGCCCAGCGCGATATGCGCCATCTGGTGGACCTGGGTGCCTGGTTGTCTCCCGAACGGGATACGGGTGACATCCATGCCTATATGGTGCAACAATCCCTGGGGGAGGAAAGTACCCGGCACTTGCTCGACTGGCTGGAAGAAAACCTGCAAATCCTGCGCAAACATCCCGGCGTGCCGGAATTGTATGCCACGTATGTAAGGGCCATGTTTCCTGGCAATCTTGCCTTTCTGGCTCCTCCCTTGTACGAGGCTCTGGATCGCATAGAAGCACTATGGCATGCCATGTGTGACGCGGACTGGGAAAATCCACGCTACCGTGTAGAAATCCCGCACTTCAGGGATGTACCCTTGCCCACTGCGGCCTTGCCGCCGCGTCCGGCGGATACCGCAAGGTTGCGGCGGGCCGCAGACGAAAGCGGCCACGCCGCGTCCGGGACCGCCGCATCCGGAACTCTCTGATCAAAGGGCCGGTATTCGTCAAGCAACCCCAGAAAGCCGTGGTATGCGGTATGAGCTATCTCCGGCAGGCAATGAACCGGAAGTAACGCCTGCCTTTCGTGAGGGGCCTGTGGAAAGCTTCCCTATCCGTCTGTGGCACGCCAAAGTTGGCGCGAATCCCTCTGTCAACTGTCACCGCTTTGGTGCATATCTGCGCGTTGATGCCGAAAGGGATATCAGTCCAGGCAACACGGGACTCCAGGTCTTGCCGTAGCAGCGTCTGGGACAATCCGTGCCATTGCACGTTGCCGACGCTGCCGACCCACGCACAGACCGGAAGACCGGACAGAGCTCCCTCACAGTTGCTTGCGCTGCCCGGGATCAGGTCTGTCCGATCCCCAGGTCTGCCGGGTGTTGTGCCCGGTTTTTTGCACAACCGGGTGTATCCCCCCTATGATCCTGCCACTATGTCTAGCCGCTGTGGTACCTGTCATGTCCATTCACGTGCACCATCTGTGCAAATCCTTCCGTGTCAAACACAAGGAAGCCGGTTTGATGGGTTCATGGCGGTCTTTATGGCAACCCGCATGGCAACAGATACCGGCGATCGAGGATATTTCCTTCACGATGGACCAGGGAGAAGCCCTGGGCTTCATCGGTCCCAATGGCGCGGGTAAATCCACCACCATCAAGATCCTGAGCGGGATTCTCCATCCCGACTCGGGCACGGCCCAGGTCCTGGGTCACACGCCGTGGCTGGAACGACGTGATCTCTGCTATGAGATAGGTTCCGTTTTTGGGCAACGTCCCCAGCTCTGGTACCACCTGCCCCCTGTCGATTCCTTCCGTTTGTACGGGGCCATCTATGGCCTGGATGCGGCGAAGACCCGTGACCGCATAGATTTTCTGGTCGAGGTGTTTGAACTGCAGCACCTCCTGCACACGCCGGTGCGCAAGCTGTCCCTGGGACAACGCATGCGTTGTGAGGTGGCGGTGTCCCTGTTGCATGGGCCGCGCCTGCTGCTGTTGGATGAACCCTCGATTGGACTGGATGTGGTGGCCAAGCAGCGGCTCCGGGACACGATACGCCATATGCAGCAGGAGGAAGGAGTCGGCGTCCTTCTGACTTCCCATGATGCGGGAGACATCGAAGCCCTGTGCGAGCGGGTTATTGTGATCAGTGACGGGCATCTGGTCTTTGACGATTCCATGGCCGAACTCAAACGCCGTTATCTGACGGCCAAGCGCGTGGATGTCCGCTTCTCCACCGAGGGGGTGCGTCACCTGCCCATGCCGGGCGTCGAGACGGTGGACACCGGGCGCTACGGACTGGGCATTCGTTTCGACCCGCGCCAGGTGGACATTGACGCGGTGATCGCGGAACTGAGCCTGCTGGGATCATTGGTCGATATCACCATATCGGATCCGGATCTGGAGGAAATCATTCAGACCATCTATGCAGAAAACACTGACGGCCCGGACGGTCTGTAACCGTTACGCGGCCATATTTCGCATACCCTTTGCCGAGAATCTGGCCTATCTGGGCAATTTTGCCTCCGCCATGCTGGCCATGGTGTTGTTCATGTGGGTCTTCGGCATGCTGTGGCAGACGGTCTTTGCGTTTCAGGGCGTGGACCGGATTGCCGGGCTGACCCTGAATGACACGCTGTGGTATCTCCTGATGGCCGAGCTGGTGGTTCTCTCCAAACCTCTCCTGGCGGTCGAGATCTCCGAGTCGATCAAGAGCGGCGCGATTGCCTATGATCTGGTGCGTCCCTATCGTTTTGGCCTCTATCACCTGAGCCGCTATGCCGGACAGGTCGTGTTTCGGGCGGGCGTGAACCTGGTCGCCGGCGGGTGCGTAGTCTGGCTGTTGGCCGGTCCGCCACCCACCTGGCATGGCATAGTGCCCGCCCTGGCGGCACTGGTCCTGGCCTGGGGTCTGGAGTTCTGTTTTGAGGCTCTGATCGGTCTGACGGCCTTTTGGGTAGAGGATATTTTTGCCTTCCGCTGGATCTACCAGAAGGTGAGTTTCATTCTGGGGGGATTGCTCATGCCCCTGGAGTTCTACCCGACCTGGCTGGCACGGATCGCCCGGGTTTTCCCCTTTGCCTCCATCCTGTATGCACCGGGACGCCTGTTCATCCACCCGGAAACCGACCAGTTGGCCATCACCTTTGCCTTGCAGATAGGCTGGCTGGTGGCCTTGGGCACGGGTTTCCATCTCCTGTCCCGGTACGCGTTCCGCCGCCTGACCATCAACGGAGGCTAGAGCGATGTCTTTCTGGCGCTGGCTGGAATTTCTGGGACCCTTGTGGCGCGTCAACCTCCTGTCGGCCATGGAGTACCGCGTCTCGTTTATCACCCTGATCCTGGGCATGATTCTCAACAATGTCATCTATTTCGTGTTCTGGCTGCTGTTCTTCGACCGGTTTGAGGAAGTCCGGGGCTGGACCCTGCATGACATGATCCTGCTGTTCGCCGTGGCCGCAACCAGCCTGGGGCTGGCCCTGATGCTGTTCGGGAACTGCAATCGCATTGCCCGGATCGTGGCCGAAGGCGATTTGGACCGCTACCTGTCCCTGCCCCGTCCGGTGCTGTTGCACGTTCTGGCGTCACGCAGTTCCGTGCCTTCCCTGGGGGACTTCACATTCGGCCTGATCTGGTTCGTGGTGGCGGGGGATTTTTCTCCCCGGCATGTGGGGACCTTCCTGCTCTGTGTCCTGTTCGCCACCTTTACCTTTACGTCCGCCCTGGTACTGGTGAACAGCCTGGCCTTTTGGCTGGGCCGATCCGAGATTCTGGCCGAGCAGTTCCAGAATGCCCTGATCACCTTCTCCCTGTATCCGGGGACCCTGTTTGAGGGGGCGGCCCGGGTATTCCTGTTCACTTTGGTGCCGGCCGGCTTTATCGGCGCGTTGCCGGTGGAGATGCTGCGCCAATTCAATCTGGCTACCCTGGCCTGGCTCTGCCTGGGCACAGGCATCCTGTTTGGACTGGCGATCCTGGTTTTCCACCAGGGCCTGCGGCGCTACGAGAGCGGCAGTGCCATTCAGGTTCGCATCTGACGATGGCCATCAGAACCCATACGATTCGGGAAGGCGTGGACCTGCCAAATCTGTATGCGGACAGACAGGAACCCATCCCTGGCAGCTTGTCCGTCCGTACCAGAAGACAGACTATAATGCATGGATGCAAGGTTTGCCCCTTGGATGTAATGCCCGCTTCTGTCAATCGAAAAGGAACCCATTATGGATCTGGCTACCTACAAGTCTTCATTGGAGGCGCAGGAACCCCCTGCCGATCTCGGCGTACCGCTCCAGGCTCTTTGGTGGGCCGGCAAGGGGGAGTGGCACACGGCACACGATCTGCTCCAGGATCAGCCGGATGGCAATGGCTCGGCGTGGGTGCATGCCTGGCTGCACCGGGAGGAAGGCGACCACGCCAACGCCCGTTACTGGTACAACCGGGCCCGGAAGACGCCGGTCACGGTACCGTTGCAGACGGAATGGGATGATATCGCGGACAGCCTCATTCAGGGCAAGACCTGACGCCTGCCCCATGACACGGAAACCACACGGACAAGAATCGGATAGTGCGTACGACCGGAGGATAAAGCGATGACAAGGCAGCTGCGCGGTATTCTGCCGCCCATGGTCACACCGTTTGACCAGCACGAAGATGTGGACACAACGGCTCTGCGGGCGGATGTGAAGTATTTGATCACCGAGGCCGGTGTCCATGGCGTGACCGTCGGGGGCAGCACCGGGGAAGGCCATACGCTGACCACGGATGAACTGCGTACGGTCGTGGGCACCGCCGTGGAAGCCGCGGAGGGGCAGGCCCCCGTGATCGCGGGGGTGATTGTGGACAGCACCCGCCAGGCCGTGGAACGGGTGCGGGCCCTGGCGGACCTGGATGTGGCTGCCCTGCAGATCACGCCGGTACATTATCTGTTCAGCCCCACGGACGATATGCATGTCCGGCACTTTGCCGCCATTGCGGACACCGTGGATCTGCCCATCCTGATCTACAACGTGGTGCCGCACATCTATCTGTCACCCGCCCTGCTGGCCCGCATCATGCGCGAGGTGCCGGGGGTGGCGGGGGTCAAGCAGAGCGCCGGTGACATGAAACTGTTGGCCGATCTGCTGTTGCTGGCCGGCCCTGACGACATCATCATGTCCGCGGTGGATGCGCTGCTCTATCCTTCCTTCTGTCTGGGGGCCCAGGGTGCCATCGCCGCGATTCTGTCCGCTGCCCCTCGCGCCTGTGTGGCGCTTTGGGATGCCATGCAGGCAGGGGATCATGCCACCGGCCTGGAAATTCATCACCAGTTGCTGCCGCTCTGGAATGCCCTGAACGGAGACAATCTGCCCGCCACCGTGCGGGCCTGCATGCGGTTGCAGGACCGGGATGGTGGTATCCCGCGCGCACCGATGCCGGAAGCCAACGCCGACCAGGTGGCGGCCATAGAGGAAGCGTGGGCCGGTGCGGTGACAGCGCACGCGCCGGCATTTGCCTGACGATACACCGCCAGGCACCGGGACAAGGATCATACAGGCCAGAGTGCGGCCTGTATGCGCAGGTCCAGGTTGTTCCGGGTTCTGGCGCATCGGTAGTTCCACGGCACCACGGGCCAGAGAGAGTACATCGGAATATGCCAGTCCCCTGCCCTCCCTGGCGGCACAAGCTGTGAGATCCGGGTCCCCATGCCTCATGCCATGAAGGTGGCCGGGCTGATGTCCGGCACCTCGCTGGACGGCATTGATTGTGCGCTCGCATGCATTGCCGGCAGGCCCCCCTGTCTCTCTGTCCAGCTGGAAGCCTTTGCCACCTATCCCTACTCCGGGGACCAGCGCCTCCGCCTGGCCCGGCTGTGTGATGCGGCAACCGGTCGCATCCCTGACGTCAACGCGATGAACTTCGCCCTCGGGACCTGGTGCGCGGAGGCCACATTGGCCACCCTGGAGACGGCCGGTATCCGGACACGGGATCTGGATCTGATCGCCTCGCATGGGCAAACCATCCATCATGCCGTTGGTGCGGAGGCCGCCTGGCCCGCCACGCTGCAGATTGGGGATCCGTCGGTGATCGCACAGCGCACCGGAGTTACCACTGTCGGAAACTTCCGCACCGCCGATGTCGCGGCAGGCGGACAGGGAGCCCCGCTGGTCAGCTATGTCGACTGGCTTCTGTGGCGGGACGAGCAGGAAACAGGCGTAGTCCTCAATATAGGCGGTATCGCCAATCTGACCTATCTGCCCGCGGGCGGGGATCCGGCAGGCGTCCTGGCCTACGACACGGGACCGGGCAATCTGCTGATCGATGACTTCACCCACCGCCTGACCGGAGGAAGCCAGACTTACGACAAGGATGGCCATCTGGCCCGACAGGGAGCCGTGGATGGGGCATGGCTGCACACCTTGCTGGCCGATCCCTATTTCCAGGCCCCACCGCCCAAAACCACGGGGCGCGAACGTTACGGGCAGGCGTATGGTGAACGCCTCTGGCATGAGGCCGCGGCGCGCCAACTCGCCCCCGTGGACAGGCTGGCTACCATCACAGCCCTGACCGCGGTTTCCATCGCCCAAGCCATCCGGCACCAGCTGCCCTGCCCGCCGGCACGCGTTCGGGTCGGCGGTGGCGGACTGCACAATCGGACGCTGATGCACCGTCTGCAGGCCGAACTGGCCGGGATCCCGGTGGTACCGATCACGTCACCGATCGACGCAGGCGACGCCAAGGAAGCCCTGGCGTTTGCGGTATTGGGTTATGAAACGATACACGGCAGGCCGGGCAATCTGCCCGGCTGTACCGGGGCAGGGCACAGGGTGGTACTGGGACAAATTGCGCCCGGCCCCAATTTTGGCGACTTGATGCGCCGCCTTCAGAAGGCCTGATCCGTGGGCGGTTCCATCGCGGCCCCGTGGCGGCGCGCGTTGGGATGCGCATACAGACTGTAGGCCAGCCAGGTAGGATCGCCACTGGCCCGGATCTGGCTCCGGGCGTAGTGCATGGCATCCGCCACCGTATCCCCCGTGAGCAGGCGGGCATAGAAATGCAGGGCAAACTGTTTGGCGGACTCGTCGGTGATGGTCCACAGCGGTCCCAGAAACAGCCCGGCGCCAGAGCCCACCAGCCGATTGACCCAGCCGCCCAACTGGGTCAGGGCCCAGCCCTGGCGCCCGGTATGGCAGGCGTTCAGGACAAAGCCGGGCCGCTGGTGAAACAGATGGCTCTGGATACGTGGCCCAATGAGGGTTTCGGGCGTGAATATCTGCTTGCCTTCCAGCAGAATGGCGGAGGAGGTATCAGGGCTCGCGGCGGAAAATTCGCCATGCGAGGCCAGATGAAGCCAATCATAGGTGCCGGATTCGAGCAGTTCCTGAATCTGGGCCAGGGAACTGAGGGCGGGACTGGCATCCTGAATCCCGGCCTGCTGGATCAGGGCCCGCAGCTGTGTCCCCTCGGCATCCACGGCCGCCAGCGATACATCGGCCGGGCCCACGAAGGCAAACCGTTCCAAATGCAGCCTGGTGGGCGGTCCCTGCAGGCCTTTGCCTTCGCCATCGCGCTGCAGCCAGCGGGTCATGCGCATGGTGAAACACCAGGGTGCCTCGTCTTCCCATACCTCTTCCTGGTATCCGTAGGGCCAGATCAGTTCCCAGGGAATGTAGGGTTCGTCGGTGATGACCAGCAGGGTCTTGCCTTGCCACTCGTCCCGTTCCAGGGCATAGAGTTCCTGGAGGCCCTGGGGCATGAGATCGTTCCAGAGGCCCTGACCCAGGTTGCGTACGGCCTGCTGCATGTTTTCCAGGGCCAGGGGATCGTTTTTCTTCAGATCAAACAGGTCCGTCAGATCCGACAGCCGCCGGTATATCTCTTCGTGGTAGGTGCCGGGATCCGTATGCAGGATCAGCGGCGGATAGGTTTGGGTCAATTCGCCGTCGCGGTACAGGTTGAACAGCAGGCGGGGCTGGGCTTGCGAGCGGTCGTAATGGACGAACAGCACCAGGTCCGGGGACGCGGCCTCTGCATCCACGGCAAACTGGTTGGCCTGAATGTGCCGGTCCTGCTCCGTCTGGGTGACATGCTCCGCGATCTCGACCTGGGCGGCCATGACCCCCAGGGGAGTGCCGTCCTGCAGGAAATGCACGGATACAAACGTGCGACCAGCCCGCAGGGGCTGCAATTCGAATTCGATGGCCAGGGATTCCGTGTCGGGTCCCAGCCACAGGGTTTGGATGTGCGGACTCAGCATGTCGAAGCCGGGAGCCGTGAGCCAGATGCGTACGGGCAAATCCTCGCGCATCTGCAGGGCCATGGCCGCCGTACCTTGGGTTGGGGTCGGCCGGAAGAGCCGCACCGTTACCTGGACCAGGGGCGTGCCGGTCCAGATGTGCTCGGGGCAATCCAGTTCGACATGCCAGGTGGAGGCCTGGGCCGGGTCGGGCCGGGGCGCCACCGGTGGTGCCGGCGTTGCTTCGGCATCGGTGGCCGGGACGGCACTGCGGGTCGCCGGTTGCATGGCCGGCAGTTGCAGGTAGTCTTCCAGCAACTCCAGCAACAGGGCGTCAAAGTAGCGCGGAAAGGACTCCGTGTCGGGCGCAGGCCGGGCGGCCAGACGCAGATAGGTGGTCATGTGCTGGGCCAGGGCCCGCGTACGATCCGCGAGCGACTGGTCATGATGGCGGTGTTCCACAAAGGCCATCAGCGACTGCGTCAGGGCTTCCGGCACGCACAGCGTCCACAGATCCTGAATACCGGCGGGCAGGGATTGCAGGACAGGCGATGGGGAGGCACTGCTTGCCGGTGCTGTCCGGCTGCGGACGGGCAGGCTCGTGTCAGGGGAGACGTACCCGCGGCCCGACATCACCGCGACGTGTTGCCAGGCACTGCCCAATTGCCGGGCAAACCCCTGACTGGACTGTGTTTCCTGCTCCAGCCATGTGGTCAGCGCCGCCATATGGCTGTCGGGTGCGGCCAGGAAGCATTGCCAGAGATCCCTTGTGGCCGGACGGGGCTGGCAACGCTGCGCGGTCAGGG
>CAXXOQ010000141.1:0-23075 GCA_963664185.2 Caldilineaceae bacterium
CCGGTACCCACACGCCACGACGCCCTGGATTGGGCGCTCCAGGTGGATCTGGGCTGCGCCCGGACAGACACCTATTTCTATCTGCGGGCCCGGCAGATCAACGGGGCCCTGATCTATGCGTCTCCGGTGTTCGTCAAAATCGCCACGCCGGCCAACCGGCCAGAGGTCAGCCCTTGACGGCTCCCAGCGTCACATTGGTGAGCAGGGACTTGCGGCCGGCAATGAAGATGAACACCACCGGCAGGGTGGCAATGAAGGCCCCGGCCAGGATCATGCCGTACTCTATCTTGTAGAGGCCGACCAGGGTGGCCAAACCGATGGGGAAGGTGAATTTCTCGGTGGAACGCAGGATGATCAGGGGCCACAGGTAATCGTTCCAGCTGCCCAGAAACGTGAGCACGGCCAGGACCGCCAGGGCGCCGCGGCTGAGCGGCAGTCCCAGGCGGGCATAGATACCCAGTTCCGAAGAGCCGTCAATGCGGGCCGCGTCCAGCAGCTCATCGGGCACCGACAGCATATTCTGCCGCATGAAGAAGGCTCCGAACGCGGTTACCGCTCCCGGCACCACAATCGCCAGGTAGGTGTCGATCCAGCGAATCTTGACCATGAACAGGAAAAGGGGCACCAGGGTCATCTGAAAGGGAAATGTCAGCGTGGCCAGCAAGGCTAGAAACAGGATGCGCTTGCCCCGGAATTCGTACTTGGCGAATCCCCAGCCCACCATGGTGGCCACCCACAGGGCCAGCACGGTCTGGGACACCGCCACAATGACACTGTTGCCAAACTGGCGCAGATAGGGAATCTGTTCCCCGGACAGGAGCCGCATGTAGTTCTGGCCGGTCGGTTCCTGGGGCCACCAGGTCAGGGGCAGCGCGAAGATATCCGCATCGAACTTGAAAGACCCGGAAATCATGTACGCAAAGGGCGCCCCCGTCAGCAACACCCCCAGAACCAGCACGGCATAGGTCAGGCCCGCATCGATTCTGCCCTGTAGCAGGTTGGGGGTCTGGGCTGAAGTCCCGGCATCCAGGACGCGGTCCGTTCGCATCTAGATCTCCCGGAACAGACCCAGGATTC
The DNA here is from genome assembly GCA_963664185.2 of Caldilineaceae bacterium. GTDB lineage: Bacteria > Chloroflexota > Anaerolineae > Caldilineales > Caldilineaceae > Bin34. The sequence goes on from CAXXOQ010000141.1 coordinate 1,078, forward strand.
GGATCTGGATAAATGTCAGAATCAGGATAATCAGCGCCAGGGAAATGCCCAGGGCCGAGGCATAGCCGAACTTGAGAAACCGGAAGCCGTTCATGTACAGCAGCATGGTCATGAACAGGCCGCCGTTGTCGGGTCCTCCGGCCACGTCGCGAGTCAGCAGTGCCGGTTCCGCGAACAGATTGTAGGATCCGATGATGGCGAAGGTCATGACGAAGATAATGACGGGACGCAGCAGGGGCAGAATGATATACCGGAACGAATTCCAGCGACTGGCCCCGTCAATGATGGCGGCTTCCTTGATGTCGACGGGAATGTTTTGCAGGCCTGCCATGAAATACAGGGCATTGATGCCGGTCCAGCGCCACAGTCCCAGCAGGATGATGGCCGGCAGGATGAACTCGGCATCCAGCAGCCAGCGGATTTTCGCGAAGCCCAGCGGGGCCAGGATCAGGTTGTTGATCAACCCGTACTCGTGTTCAAAGACCAGGCCGAAGATGATGGCCACCACCACGCCGGACGTAATGTTGGGAGAGAAGAAAAAGAGGCGAAAGAACTCCCGGCCCTGCAGGCGTCGGCGGGTCAGGAGCAGGGCCAGCCCCAGGGCGGCCGGTACAATCAGGAGAATGCTGCCCAGCGCGTAGTAGGTGGTATTGCCCAGCGCCTTGCGAAACAGGTCGTCCTGCAGCAGATCCAGATAATTCTGCATCCCAATGAACACGGGCGTGCTGCCGATGCCTGTCATCTGGAACAGGCTGAGGCGCGCGGCCCACAGTACGGGAAAGAGAAAGAAGATTCCGTACCCGAGAAAAAAGGGACTGATGAACAGGTAGGGCGCAAGCTTGCGTGACCGGTGACCCATCGTGATCCACAGGTTGCCGGGGCAGGGATCACCCGGGATCCCTGCCCCTCATTGTGTCAGGACAAGGGGCGTTCAGGCTTCCGCCGCCATGACCTCACGGATCTGTTCCGCAACGGCCGTGAATACCTCGGCCGGAGTTTCTTCCAGATCGTAGATGGCTTGCCACTTGGCCCCCAGGAGGGCGTTCATCTCGGACCGGTAGGGGCTCTGGTACTGGGCCGGTACATCCTGGGCCACCTGGGCAAAGATGCCCCCCAGATCCTGGCCCGAGAAATATTCATCCGCGGCGTGCAGACGCTCATTGTCCATGGCCGGAATATAGGGCGGAAACAGACTGGTCAGTTCAAAGCGGCGCACATTGCCTTCGATCGAAAGCATGGTGTACTCCACAAAGTCCCAGGCCTCCTCCACATATTCGCTGGTCTGCACGATGCAGGCGCCCGTACCCCCGTAACAGCTGGTGGTCAGACCCCCTTCTTCCCAGACCGGCAGGGGACGTGCCTTCCATTTGCCCGTCAGGTCCGGGGCATTGTCCTTGAAGAAGCCGGCGTACCAGTCCGCGCCTGTTTGCGTCAGGTACTTGCCCTCGTTGATGGCCGCCCACCAGGCATCGCCCGCGGGTTGCTGGTTGGCAATGCCGTGCTGATCCCGCAGGGCCAGCAGCCATTCCATGGTTTCAATGCAGATGTCGGAATCCAGGGTAATATTGCCATCCGCGTCAAAATAGTCATGGCCCCGCTGCCGGACATACAGTTCGGCAGGCGCGGAGAAACTGATCGCCTTGACATCGTCCGTGGAAACTGCCTGGCCCGCGGCAATGAAATCGTCCCAGGTGACGAGGGCCTCCATATCCACCCCGGCGGCTTCAAAGACATCGGCGCGATAATACTGCACGACGGGCGTCAGGGCATGCTCCACGCCATAGATCTTGCCCTTGTAGCTGTACAGGGCTTCCCGGTTCAGCACCAGGTCGTCCATGTAGCCGCCTTCGCTGAGGCGGTCCTTGATGTCCACCAGTCCGGGGTCCCCGCCACGCAGAAAGCCCCCGAAGCGGCCCTGTTCCAGATCTGCGATGTCGGGTGCACCCACACCGCCGGTTTGCAGCGCAATCTGCACCTTGTCATGCATATCGGTGTAGGCGATCTCGGACACGGTAAGATTGAAGTCCCCGGCAAACTCGGCCTGGTAGTCTTCGCCCATGGAGCGGAACCAGCGGGCATGCGTGTTGACGAAAGTCCAGATTTCCAGATCGACAGACGCGGCAGCGGGACCGTCACCTGCGGGTACGGGCGCTGCACAGGCTGCCAGGATAACGCCTGAAAGGGCCAGTCCGGATCCTTTCAGGAATGTGCGACGGGACAATCTCTGTGAAGATGACATAATGATTCGCTCCTTGCGGCAGGATTCAGTTGTGGACAGGAATGAGGGAATTATAAAACTGAGACGGCAGTTGCGGAAATCCGGGGACAGGCCGAACCCGCCGCTGGCCTGGAGGTTGCGCGGGGCAGGGGCTGGGCAACCGCAAAATCCAAAAGCACCGTAAGATCAGGACATAATCGGTATGCTTGGCATAGGGAATCCGGTGTGCATTGCCCTGCAACCTTCCCCTATTGTCCAGCAGGAATGGCCTCGGGATATGTGGATGGTTGCTGACTCCTGTACTTGGAATTCGGACTTTGCGGTTGCCCTGACTGGCCGCGACAGTGTCTTGCGTCGCGTGCCGAAAGGCAGTAGAATTGCAATGCACGTTGCTTCTCCGACCATCTTTTGTGTCGTTCCCTGGACGGAGCAATGCTCGTATTCCCCAATTAGGAGACCTGAACTATGGATACCCTGAAGTTGACCCGCCGCGGATTTCTGAAAGGCACGGCGTTGGGCGCCACAACCCTGGTCCTGGCCGCGTGTGCTCCCGCCCCGGCGGCGGCGCCGGCCTCTGCCGAGGATACGGCCGCCGCAATGGCCCCTGTCGACATTGATGTTTGGACGGGCTGGACAGAAGGTGCTGCGGACAAGATTGAGCAAATCCTGGACGGCTACAATGAATCACAGACTGCCGTGCAGGCTCACCACGTGGTCGTCCCCGGCGGCTCCACGGCCATGACCCAGAAGCTTCTGGCGGGCATCGCCGCTGACGAAGGGCCCACGACGGCCGTGGTATTTGGCGCTGCCGTAGCGTACCAGTTGGCCGCCAATGATGCGCTCCTCGCCCTGGACGCACTGGGGGATGCCGAGCAGGTGCAGGTCCTGCGGGATTGGATGCATCCCGCGATCTGGGATCTGGGCGTCTATGAAGGCAACTTTGTCTATGCCAGCATGTGGAATCAATCCATGGGCACCTTTGTGAACCTCGACATGGCGGAGGCCGCTGGCGTTGACGTGGACAGTCCCCCCGAAACCCTGGAGGAGCTCATCGACGTTTGGGAACAAATGACCACCTACGACGATGACGGCAACATTGATGTGCTGGGGGGAGACTTCAATTGGAACGCCATGATCATGGGCCGTTTCCAGGGGCAGTTCGTTGAGGAAGACGGCATTACCATAACCGCCAACCATCCGAACAATGTCAAGGCCCTGGAATGGAATATGGCGGTCTGGGAACGCTTTGGCGTCGAAAAGATGCAGGCCTACCAGGCTTCCCTGCAGGGAGCCGGTGGACGGTCCCGGGGGCTTGCGCCTTTCCTGGCGGGATTGCGGGCCACAGAGACCACCGGTCCCTGGCGCTTCAACTCCATGCGGGATTATGCCAGTGAAGACTTCCGCTTCACCGTGTGGCCTTTCCCCAAACCTGCCGGCTATGACACCCGCGGTATGTACACCTACGGGGATGGCTGGATCGTACCCCGGACCGCGCCGGAACCGGAAGCAGCCTGGGAAATCATCAGCGTGATGACCGGGGCTACGGGGGATCGGGATACCTATACTTCGCTCTTCATCACCTGGCTTTGTGTCAACAATCCGGTCTCGGAAGGCATGCAAGACCACCCGCTCTTCCGGGATGAAGTGATCGGGAGCTGTCCCGGGTTCACGGACATCTTCATGGATGATCTGTATAACTCGGACTATTATCTGTATCCCGCCAAAGTTCCCACCAGTTCCTCCTACAACGCCATACTGGGTTCGGAATGGCAGAAGGCCTATCTGGGCGAAAAGTCCGCACAGGAAGCGCTGGACTTCGTGCAGGAAGAAGCCCAGAAGGAATTGGACCAGTGGCTGGAACAGGCCGGGTAAGCAACTGACAGTCCGTATTGCGTTAACCTGGGGCCGCCCCGCCTGGCAAGGCGGCCCCAGGTTTCCCTGTTTTGGAAAACCCTTCTGCTGGCGCAGGTGATATGGGCCAGTCGATCCTGTCCGCGAATCTTTCCTCTTGGCTACCTCTTCTTCCCTGACCCCTTCGCCGACGCCAGCCCCCGCACTGGCGGAATCCAGGCGGTTGTCCTTTTGGGGCATCGAATTCAGCAAATACCTGATATTGGTGTTTTTTGCGTTGTTCTTCCTGATCCCACTGGTCTGGATGATATCCACATCGCTCAAGAACGCAGAGGAACTGCCCCTGTATCCGCCCATCTGGATTCCGGACCCCATTCGCTGGGACAATTACATCACGGCCTTTCGGGAAGGTTCGCTGGGGGGATACCTGTGGAACACGGTGGTGGTCACCGTGCCCTCTGTCATTGGCGCGGTGGCTTCCAATGCCCTGATCGCCTACGGTTTCGCCCGCATCCAGTGGCCGGGCCGGGATCTGGTTTTCTCGGTGGTACTGGCCACCATGATCCTGCCGGACTTCGTGACGTTTATTCCCCTCTATCTGATATACAAGGATCTGGGTTGGCTCAACACCTACGCCCCCCTGATTTTGCCCATATTCCTGGGCAGTCCCTTTTTCATATTCCTCTTGCGCCAGTTTCTGATGGGCTTGCCTACCGAACTGACCGACGCGGCCTATGTCGATGGTGCCTCGGAGTTCCTGATTTTCATGCGCATCATCATTCCCCTGGCCACACCCGCGCTGGCCGTCGTCGCCCTGTTTCAGTTTATTGGCAGCTGGAATGACTACTTTGGGCCGCTCATTTATTTGCGGGATATTGAAAAGTACACCATTTCCCTGGGCATTGCGAACATGGAAAGCTCCTACGGTTTCTCCAATTTCGCCTGGATTATGGCCGCGACATGCATGAGTATCCTGCCTATCATCGTGCTGTTCTTTTTTGCCCAGCGCACCTTCATTGAAGGCATTGCTCTCACCGGCCTGAAGGGATGAGCCGCCATGGCAGCAGGAAAGTCGGTGCTACGATTATCGCCCTCGCGCCAGCGACGGCGCCTGATAACCGGTCTGCTCTTTATTTCCCCCTGGATCGTGGGCTTTATCCTGTTTCGGGTATTCCCATTCCTGGCGTCTCTCTATTACAGTTTTACCTTTTATCCCATCCTGAAGAGTCCCCGCTGGATTGGCTTCGAAAACTACATCAACCTCTTCGATGATCCCCGCTTCCTCACTTCGCTTTGGAACAGCAGCTACTACGCCCTGGGGGCCGTACCGATTGGTACCATCTTTGGCATTCTGCTCGCCATGGTGCTGAACATGCGTGTACGGGGGCTGTCCACCTTTCGTACACTCTATTTCCTGCCCAGTATCACCCCCACCGTGGCGGCCGCCATTGTCTGGCTGTGGATGTTCAATCCCCGCAGTGGTGTGGTGAACTATTTTCTTTCCTTTGCCGGTATCAACGGGCCTGCCTGGCTGGGGGATCCCCAATGGGCCAAGCCAGCCCTGATCCTGATGAGTATCTGGGGCGTAGGCAACGCGGTGGTTATCTATCTGGCGGCCTTGCAGGATGTGCCCAGTGAACTTCTGGAAGCGTCATCCCTGGATGGGGCCAACGCCCTCCAGAAGACCTGGAACATTACCCTGCCCATGATCAGCCCGGTCATTCTCTTTAACGTCATCGTGGGCCTGATCGCGGCCTTTCAGTTGTTTACCCAAGTCCATATCATGACGGATGGTCGCGGGAGCCCTGCCGATTCCACCCTGATGATGTCCATTTATCTCTACCAATCGGCCTTTGAATTCTTCAAGATGGGCTATGCCTCGGCCCAAGCCTGGATCCTGTTTCTCATCATCGTTTTCCTGACGCTGATTCTGTTCCGTATCTCAGGTCGCCTGGTGTATTACGGCGGCCGCTAGACCATTGACCCGCTGGCAACGGTGCCTGTCCCTCGGGCACCACGCAACAGAGCAGAGGATACTGGTCCTTGGTGCTACAGACGTAACTGCCTGGCAAACTGTCTCCTTCCCGGCGGCGGTAATGGCAGCCCTGGGCCAATAGCATGCAGCCGCATCATGCGTGTTCCAGAGAGTGGGCAGAGACGGGCACGCGGGGTAGCCCTGGTGCCGATCCCAGCCGATCCGTGAGCCACAAAGGCTATGGCCTGCGCCCCTGCCCTTCCTGCAGGGCATTCACCGTTTGTGAACAGGCATGCACGGTCGCCGGGGATTTCACGGCGTTGGACCTGGTTGGCTGCAGGTGGGGCCGAAGCGCTATCCGCTTGTGCTTGCGACTTCCATGCCCCGGGTCCAGCCCGCCAGTTCATTCTGGATCAGGCCGACAAGCATCCGTACGGCGGTGTCACTGTCATTCAGGCAGGGCACCGTGGTAAAGTTCTGGCCGCCATGTGCCAGGAAGTCCTCCTGCATGTCCATGGCTACCTCTTCCAGCGTTTCCAGGCAGTCCGTCACAAACCCTGGAGTTATGACGGCAAGGTTCTTCACACCGGATTGGGCCAATTCCTGCACAGTGTCGGTGGCATAGGGCTGCAACCATTCTTCCCGGCCAAAGCGGGACTGAAACACTGCCTGCAGTCGGGTGTGGTCCCAGCCCAGCTGCACCGCCATCCGCCGTACGGTCGTCAGACATTGTTGGTAATACGGGTCGCCTTGATCGACATAGCTTTGGGGCAAGCCATGAAAGGAGGCCAGTACCCGATCGGGCTCCCATGGCAATTGCTCCAGATGCGCCTGGAGCGCATGGACCAGGGCTTCAATGTAGAGGGGGTGATCGGGAAAGGCCGGCACGGTGCGGATGGCAGGCTGCCAGCGCATCGCCCTGAGGGCGTCGAACGCTTTGTCCTGTACGCTGGCGGTCGTGGTGGCCGAGTATTGGGGATACAGGGGAAACAGCAGAATCCGGTCACAGCCGGCCTTGTGCAGCCGTTCAATGGTTTCCGGGATCGAAGGCAAGCCATAGCGCATGGCCCAGTCCACCGCGATGTCGGGACAGGACCGGAAAACAGCGGCGACCTTGTGGCTCTGGCTGCGCGTAAGGGTCTTGAGCGGTGATTCATTCCGTTCCCAATCCCAGATTTTGGCATAGGCCCTGCCGGATCGGGCGGGCCGGGTGTTCAGCACAATGGCGTGCAGAATGAACCACCATAAGGGCCGGGATACCTCAATCACCCGCTTGTCCCACAGGAATTCCCGGAGATAACGCCGGACCGGCCAGAAGGTTGTCCCTTCGGGCGTACCCAGATTGATCAGCAAAACCCCAATCTTGCCCTGGGACCCGGCAGAACCATCCTGCCGGCGATGACAGGATGGAGGCACCGTGGATTCTGGCATGGCGTTTCTGTGGTTAGGCTGATTCTATGGGCTTTGGCTGCCAGATCGGCCGTGGAGCCAAGTCACTTTCTGATCGCGGTACCGCGCGGTAGGCCAGATGGCCTCTGGCCGGTCTGCGGTCCGCAAGAGGTCTGTTGGGCAATGGGTAGGGCGATAGAGAGAGGGGCTCGTGGGGTGCCTGGGATCGTCTTGGGTTGATCATGGACAGCCGACGCCATTATCGCCTGTGCCCGTTCGTGATCGCAACAATCGGGCCAGGGGATATGAACCAGAACCACTGTCCGGTCGCAGGGAATCTACCCCACAGCCAACAGGGCGCATCCCGCATTGCCGTCACCACAACCGCGCTACCGGCTGCTGCGAGGGAACGGTCCTGACTCGAAGATGTATGAGACGCCGCGGTGGCGGACACACGGACAACCTGTATCCTGGGGCCATGTCTCTCCCTGCCGCACGGACAGGATGGGGCAAACGGATGGCAGGACCAGGTATTTTACGAGGGGGTGGAGATCATGTCCAGTTCGTGGGAAAGGGCATCCAGTTCCTCGGCACCGGACATCATGTGCACCACTTCCTCCCGTGTAATGGTCTCCTTGCTGAAGTAACCCAGCGAACGGCCACGCTTCAGAATCGTGAACCGATCGCCGACGGCCCAGGCATGGTGCGGGTTGTGGGTAATGAAGATGACGGCGATGCCGGCTTCCCGTGACTGGTGGATGTAGCGCAGGACCGTGCCCGCCTGTTTCACGCCGAGGGCGGCGGTGGGTTCGTCCAGGATCAGGACTTTGGCCCCGAAGTACACCGCGCGGGCAATGGCCACGGACTGCCGTTCCCCGCCGGAAAGAGTCCCGACCGGCTGCGAGGGATCGCGAATGTCGATCCCCATCTTGGCCATTTCGGATCGGGCCAGATCGCTCGCCTTCCGGATGTCAAAACGGCGGAAGGGTCCCCAGCCCAGCGTGGGTTCGGAGCCCAGGAAGAAATTGCGGGCAATGCTCATGAGCGGAATCATGGCCAGATCCTGGTACACGGTGGCAATGCCGCGATCCAGGGCATCACGGGGTGAGGTAAAGGAAACGGGTGCGCCTTCTACCCGATACGTCCCGCCCGTGGGCTGGTGCACGCCGGCCAGGGTCTTGATCAAGGTGCTCTTGCCGGCCCCGTTGTCGCCCAGGAGACAGAGAACCTGACCCGGGTGTACGCGCAGGGACACATCGTTCAGGGCAATTACACTGCCAAAATACTTGCTCAGGTTCTGGATTTCCAGAAGGGGAGTGCCGTTCGCATCCATAGTGATCCCTAACTCCGTGCACGCTCGGCGGTAGTGCGAATGGCGCTGTTCACCAGAACAGCGATAATAAGCATGGCACCGAGAAAGACATTGAACCAGTCGGCATCCACCCCGGCGAAGACAATGCCCTGGCGCACAATGCCGAAAATCAGGGCACCCAGCACGGCGCCCACCGCGGATCCATAACCGCCGGTCAAAAGGTTGCCGCCAATCACAGCGGCGATAATCGCGATGAATTCCTGCTGTTCGCCCCGCAGGGTATCCGCCGACTTGACCACGGCCACCTGAATGGTGGCGACCAGCCAGGCCGCAAATGCCGTTGTCATGAACAGGCCAATCTTGAGGCGTTCCACAGGCACCCCGACATTGCGTGCGGCTTCTTCCGCCCCTCCTGCGCCAAATATCCAGTTGCCGATCTCTGTGCGCAGCAGGACCCAGGTAGCGAGCGCTGCAAACAGTATCCACCACAGGATGGAGACAGGAAAACCTACGCCGGCAATCGGAATGTCGCGCCCGAACAGTCCGAACAGGATGTTGTAGCCGGGAGCGTCATCCAGGCCGCCAATCTGGGTGCGTCCGGTAATGGCACGCGTGATGCCAATCGTCAGGCCCCGGATGATGAAGAGACTGCCCAGCGTAATGATAAAGGAGGGAAGACGCGTACGGATCACCATCCACCCGTTGACGAAACCCACCAGCAGCGCTACCACCAGGGCCAGCAGGGCGCTGATGTAGAGAGGCACACCGAACTGGGTGGCCAAAATGGCGGTAATGGCGCCACTGAGACCCAGCAGCGAGCCGATGGAGAGGTCAAATTCGCCGCCGATCATCAAAAGGGCTACGGCCACGGCCATCAGGCCCAGGTGGGAGGAGACTTCCAGATAGCTGGCCGTGCCGCGCAGACTCAGGAAGCCCCGGGGCGCCAGCAGGGCAAAGAAGATCCAGACCAGAATGGCACCCCCCAGGGCACCCAGTTCGGGACGAGTCAGAAGCTTTTTGAGCAGACTCGCCTCCACCATGCGCTCATCAGCTGTAGAAGCAGGAACTTGATCTGACATGAAAAACCTATTCCTTGTGGGTACTCACCCGGAACATATCAAGCGGAGCGTAACGGTTCCCTGCCACCTGTGCCGTTCTGGGGTATCCGATGCGGATGGTAGCTGCATCCCGCCAAGCATGTGCAATCACCAAAGTTGGTCCTGAGGCCACGACCACAGCCGGGGCTGGGACTTGGCGACCGCCACCCGCAGGCCCCGTGGAGAACTCACGCGCAGGCTTGCCTGCGCGGAGGCACGGCAAGACGGTTCATCCGCGCCGCATGGCCGTGACCGTATGTCATCCAGCCGTTTTCCCGAAAAGCAGAGGTTGGGAAGAGCAGAACGCTGTGGTTCCCTCTGGCTGGGGACATCCCATAAAGGCCCCCGCAGGCCGGTACGTTTTCCCGCCTGCGGGGGCGATGGCAAACCCCGGGGAGAGGGAAGCCGGAACCGTGACCCTACCGTGTACCGGCCGCACTCAGTTCAATGACCTGCGCGGCGGTATCCTGGGTGACGAAGCCCGGGCCGGTCATGATGACACTGTTGGCCACCGTGTTCAGGTTTTCGGCGTTGAGGGTCAGGAGCACGACAGGCAAGTATCCCTGGAGATACTGCTGCTGGTCAATGGCGAACAGCATGTCGCCATCCCGCACCGCTTCCAGGACTTCGGGACCGAGGTCAAAGGTAGCCAGCAGGATTTCACCCAGCTGTCCTGATTCACTCAGCGCCTCCATGGCCGGTGCGGCTCCCGTGGGCCCCAGCGTCAGGATGCTGTCAATATCCGGATTGGCTGTCAGCCCGGCCGCGATGCGCTGTTGCGCATCCACTGGATCCGCCAGATCGACAGCCAGGATTTCCACTGTGCCACCGGCCTCGGCCATGGCATCCGTGAAGCCCTGACAGCGCAGGTCCAGGGCCACATTGCCCACTTCCTGATTGACGCAAAGTGACTGGGTGGCACCCGCGGCCGCCATGCGCTTGCCACCGCCGTATCCGGCTTCGTATTCGGTCTGGCCCACATGGTTGAGAATGCCCAATTCCTCTGCGACATCACTGCCCGAATTCATGGAGATGACCGGAATCCCGGCGGCCACGGCCGCCCGGATCGAGTCCCCCAGGGCATCAGGGTCCGGAATGGAGACCACAAGGCCGTCGGGATTGGATGCGACCGCCGCATCAATCAGCTGGGACATGGCGACCATGTCAAAGGTCTGGGGAGCCTGGTACTCCACCGTTACCCGCATGTCCTTGGAGGCCTGATCCACACCGTTCTTCACTACCGACCAGAAGGGATCCGAAGCCTGGCCGTGGCTCACTACCACGATCCGAATGTCCCGCATGTCCTGCATGGCCGGTGCGGCTGCATCGTCCGCGGTAGTTGCCGTGGGGCGTCCGGCACAGGCCGCGAAAACCATGCTGCCAATGAGCAACATGATCAGCCCAAGGCTGGAATACCATCTGCGTTTATCCATAGCTTGCGCCACAGTAACACCTCCGATCATTCAATTGTTTGGGAAGGAAAACAAATCGTAGCATAATTTCCCCGAAACGGTCAACCTGCCGCGAACTGCCGCCTGTGCGCCCAAAGGGGTAAACAATAACAAGGTGCGAGACAGGGCATCGGGGCCAACGGCGCGCACCACGCCACGCCGTAATTCCGTGCCCAAAGGCAAAGCAGAGGACCAGGCTACCCCATGCCCTGGTTGGGTGAAAGATGAGGATTGTCTGCCGGGCAAAGCACAGTAGCCCCAGGGAGGGAGAACACCGGAAGGCACCCCATCCTGTATGCGTGGGACGGCATGCAAGCACAGTGGGCCACAGATCCGTATCCGTTATACAGACGGTAGCGATCCTGCTCTGTCTGCGGCAGACAACGGCATGTGCGGGAAATCACAGGCCGTGACCAGCCAGTCCGGCAAGGGGAGACCGGCATGCTTTGCCCTTCTCCCGTCCCGTTCTCAGCCCATTTCGTCCTCGTCTTCGAAATCGTCGTGTGGGAAATCCACTACCTCCCGCAATTCCAGGATCCGATCCAGCTTCCGGATCTGGAACGCGAGACCCACTACATGTTCAATGCGGTTGATTTCCTGCCGGGAACGCGAATCGCGGACAATCAGGGTGCCTGACCCCAGTCCCAGCAGAAATTCCAGCAGGTCCGGGTATTCCGCTTCCACGGTCTTGGCACCCCGCGCGAACGCACGTCGGCGCTGGAGCAGCACATTGTGCTGCAGTTCGTTGGGTGTCATGCGCCAGCGGCCGTCGTAGAGTACACGGCAGAAGCTGTAGAGTACCAGGAACAGGCCCAGTCCACCCCACATCAAGGCCGTGGCGGGACCGAACTGCAGGTTCAGTCCGGTAATGGTATCCAGGACCAGCTGGAAGATCGGCAGGGCGAAGGCTTGCGTGAGCCAGAGATTGCAGAAAAGACCGACCAGGAAGATCAGGCCCAGGATAGCCAGAGCCTGGATATCAATGTCCAGGGCCATAGTCAGGAAGACCGCGGCGAGGACCAGAAACTGTCCCCAGGCCAGCCACTCGGCGCGGACCCCAAGCTGATAAAGGAGGACGAAAAGCAGGCAGAGCACGGCCAGAGGCCACGCGAAAATGGCTTTCGGAAACTGCCAGATGCGCACCATGTGCGCACGGTTGCGACTCTCAGCCATCGGGTTACTCCTTTGGGTTCCATGAGGTTCGGGCAAGCCTGCGTTTTGCGCCCAGGCCGGAGAGACTCGGGGCCGGCCCGTTTCCGATCTCTCCCCTGCCTGGGGCTGTTCGGGTTTGCGGGATGCACTTGTCGGCTCACAGCTGCGTCCCGGATGACGCTGGCCCCCTCCTGTGCGATGATACGCGGGATCTTGCCCTCTGTGTAAGGGGTGTGACCACTCAGGCGTAGATATTGGCCATTTGCCATGCATCCAGTGATTGCAGGCGGGCATCGTGTCCCTGGGCGCGTACCGAGACCCCAAGGCTGTCATCCCGGCCTGGGTATACGCGTGCCGCCAGGCATTGCCTGCCATTGACATACACCTCAACCACGCTCCTGTCCACGAATACGCGCAGATGCAGGTTTTCTTCCGGTGCGAGGTACACCGGACCGGTTTCGGGAGCGCGTGACTGCACGTCCGGCAGTACAGAGGAATAGGAATTGTCGAGCGTGATCAGGCTGTCGCGTGCCGCTTCCAGCCGGGAACGCTCCCATCCGGTATAGCGTTCCCAATTCCGAAAGCCCCGGCCCCGATAAAAGGCGATGCGGGTGAATTCCTCCCTGTGGGGGGAACGGAGCACATTCAGTTCCACCATGGGCGCACCGCAGGTGGCAATCTCCGCCTGGATCTCCATGGCGTTGCCCTGCACGCCGTCCAGCACGATCTCCTGATTGGCTGGCAGCGTCAGGTTCTCCATGTGACAGTGATCCTGGCGCAGGGATGCGATATCCCCCGCCGGTTCCACGGCCAGCGCATCCCGGCTGAGCGGATCGTGGCCCTGCAGGGTCAGGCGCCGGGGCAACGTCATGATCTGGTTCCAGCCGGCGGTGGGTTTGGCGGGATTCATGTTGAAAATCACAATCACGCCGCCCTGCCCATCCGGCACGGCCGAGGGCGCATGCACGCCCGCCGGGCCATAGGAGCCAAAATTGAATTCGTGATGGGATGTCACCACAAATTTGTCCCGGGCCGTGTCATAGTCGCCCAGCAAGGCCTGGCCACCGCTCATGTGGCTGAAGAACAGCAGGATATGGCGCTGGTTTTCTCCCTCCCCGATGGGCCAGAAATAGGGACATGCCCCGTCGTCGCCGACCTTGGTAAAGTCGTCACCCTCCACAAAGGGATGCAGGTACTCCCAGTGGACCAGGTCCTCGGACCGGAGCAGGAAGTTGGCGCGTGTGCGCCGGCCGTTGGTGGCATGGGGCAAGGTGCCGCCCGAGAGGGAGAAATAGGCATCTCCCTTCTGCCAGATGCAGGGATCGAACACACGGTAGGGCAACGGCGCACCATCCGGGCTCTGCATGGGAATGACGGCCTGGCCGGTCAGTTTTTCCCAGTTCAGGAGCAGGGGATCGTCACTCAGGGCGATCATGTTGCCCACTTTGGTGCCGTGGTAAATGGCAATCACCCGGTTTTCTTCCACCAGGGCCGAGCCGGAAAAGCAGCACTCCTCCGGGTCCGGATAGATGGCGTAGGGCAAGTCACGCCAGTGGATCAAGTCATCGCTGACCGTGTGCCCCCAGTGCTGGCGGGTATCTTCGGGCGGATAGCCCTGATAGAACAGGTGCCAGCGGCCCTGCCAGAAGCAAAGGCCGTTGGGATCGTTCAGCATGCCTTCGGGATTGACATAATGGTAGATGGGGCGATGGGGATCCGTGGCCAGGGCCGCGCGGGATGCCTGGAATCGCTGCAGCATGGGATTGGTCCGCAACTGTTCCTCCTGCTGGGCCAGGGTGGCCGCAAACTGGTAGTGCGGAACCAGGGAACGTCGATCCTGAGGGGTTTGGTCATCCATGGGTTTTGTCCTTGCTGGGTGCTGGATCAAAGATGAGAGACAACATATGTGCAGTGGCTGACGGCAGGGGCAGGGCAACCGGTTCTGGTCTGGCCGTGGGACAGGACATCACGGGGTATGGCGTAAGGCCATCAGTCAGCGTCCGGCAATGCCCGACATCTGAATGCCCTGCGTGAAATATTTCTGGGCGGCAAAGAAAAGGACCAGCAACGGGACAATCATCACAGTGGAAGCGGCCATCATCAGATTCCAGCTGGTCGAGTACAGATCCTTGAAACTCTGCAGGCCGATGGCCATGGTCCACTTGTCCGGGGACTGCAGATAGATCAGGGGCGTGAAGAACTCGTTCCAGTGATGGATGAAGGAGAAGATCGCCACGGTAGCCAGGACCGGTGTGGACAGGGGGAGCAGGATACGCCAGTAAATGCGGAAATTGGAGGCCCCGTCCACGCGGGCAGCTTCGTCCAGTTCCAGGGGAATGGTCATGAAGAACTGGCGGAAGAGGAAGATATAGAATGCGCCCCCGCCCAGCCAGTGGGGTACGACCAGGGGATTGAACGTGTCGATCCAGCCCAGCATGCGGAAGACAATGAAGGTGGGAATCAGGGTTACGATGCCCGGCAGCATGATGGTGGAAAGCACCAGGCCAAAGAGCAGGCCCCGCAGGGGAAACCGCAGGCGGGCAAAGGCATAGGCGGCAATGGACGCCGTCAACAGGGTGCCGACCGTCGCATTCAGGGTAATGTAAATTGTATTCCAGAAGTAACGGCCGAAATCCACCGCCCGAAACGCTTCGGGATAGTTGGAGCCCACGATGGGATCCGGGATCCACTTGGGGGGCATAAGGAAGGTCTGGGAACCGGTTTTGAAGGAAGTGGAGACCAGCCACAGCAGGGGCAGGGCCAGTACCAGGGCCACGGCACTGAGCAAGAGATACCAGAAGGCCTGAAAGACCAGGCTCCGCAGCCATTTCATGCGCCGGGAGTGACGCAGGGCGGCCTGTACCTGTACCTGGGAGGTCACTTCTGCAAATCCCCTTCATAAAACACCCAGCGATCCGAGAGACGGAACTGCAGGGCGGTGAAGGCCAGGATGATCACGAACAGGACCCAGGCCATGGCCGAAGCATAGCCCATGCGGAAATTCTCGAAGGCCATGCGGTAGAGATAGAGCAGATAGAAGAGGGTCGCGTAGTTGGGGCCGCCTTCCGTCATGATGTAGGCCGCCGTGAAGACTTGAAAGGCGCCGATGATGGCGATGATGAGATTGAAGAACAGGGCGGGTGTCAACAGGGGCAGGGTGATCCGCCAAAGCCGGCCCCAGGCGGAAGCCCCGTCGATCTCGGCCGCTTCATAGAAGGTGACGGGTATGCCTTTCAGGCCGGCCAGCAAAATGACCATTTGGCCCCCGATGGTCCACCAGCTCATGATGATGAAGGCTGGCTTGGCCAACCGGGGATCCTGCAGCCAGAAGAGCGGTGGCAGGCCCAGCCATTCCAGTGCGGCATTGGCCAGCCCCCACTGGGGATGGAAGATCCAGAGCCACAGAATCGCGTTGGCCACGGCGGGGGTCAGGGAGGGAACATAGAACAGGGTGCGATACAGACGCATGCCCCGCAGGTTGATGTTGACGGCCAGGGCGGCCAACAGGGCCAGAAACAAATGCAGGGGTACACCGACGAAGACGTAATACGCGGTGTTCCACAGGGAGAGAAAGAAGCGATCATCCCGGGCGATGCGGGCATACTGGTCAATGCCCACGAACAGGGAAGGGGTTACGATCTCCCAGCGGGTAAAGGAGATGACCAGGGAGGCCACCATGGGCCCCGCCAGGAAAATGAGAAAACCCAGGATCCAGGGCAGGATGAAAAGGTAGGCATCGCGAGTTTCATGCCACAGGAGGGACTGGCGGCGCTGGCGATACCAGACGAGAGGATTCATGCCGACGGGGCTGGGAAGCAGGGCAGAAAGACGGACATGCGCCCTTCCGCAGAACGGCGCATGTCCCCAGTATGGGTAACAGCTTCCTCCGGCAGCCCAAAGGGGCAGGGAGGAAACCCGGAGCCAAAGCCCAGGCTAGGCGCTGGGCACAAACGCGATCAGATCGTTGACCCGGTCCGCGATGTTGTCCAGGGCGGTTTGGGCATCCGCGTCCTCGACGCCGTAGATGGAATTGAGGGCGGGCTGGACTTCGCGGTGCACCCCAATCCAGTCACCGGCAACCGGTTCGGGGCGTCCGTAATCGAAGGCATCCAGCATGATCTGGGCACTGGGGGGCAGGACGGCCGTCGTCATATAGCTGCTGGAACCCGCGACGGCCTTGAGCGACGGGATATTGAGACCCGTGCTGACCCAGTGTTCAAAAGCCGATACGGTCGCGAAGGTCTGGAACCAGGTCCAGGCTTCATCGGGATGTTCGGTGCCCGCCCACATGCTGTGCCCGGCCGAGGCGACCCGGGTCGTTTGCTGGTCGTCCGGATCCCGGGGCAGATGGGCAATGTCCCACTCGAATTCGGAGGGCGCGACATTGGAGAACACGGAAAACTGCGGGAACATGCCGATGCGTCCCGTCGTAAACAGATCCCCGGTACTGAAACCCCCCTTCTCCACACCGGTAACGTGTACGCCCGCGGCATGCCAGTCCTTGATGGTGTTGACTTCAGCCACGGATACTTCCGCGTTCATGGTGTATTGGGTGCGATCCGCATTGAGGACATCGCCGCCCTTTTGCCACATCTTGATCCAGGTGTTGCGGTTGATGTTCCAGTCCGCCGTGCCAAAAATGCGATCCGTGCCTTCCCCGGTGGTCATGGCTGCCGCCGCTTCGGCAAAATCGGACCAGGTCCAGCCTTCGGCCGGGTCCGACACACCGGCGTTGGCCAACAGTTCCTTGTTGTAAATCAGGATGGTGCTGGTGGTTTCGCGGGGGAAGCCGATCTGCTTGCCGGCAATCTGGAAATCCAGCCAGGCGGCGCGCAGGAACGTGTCCTCGGAAATGCCGCTGCCATCCAGGAAGGGACCCAGGTCCATCTGGATGTCGCGTTTGGCCTGTCCTGCATTGGTATAGGAATGGGCCCAATAGGTGTCCGGGCCTTCCCCGGCGGCAATCAGGGTGAGCAGCTTGAACTGAATCTCAATGGCCCCTCCGGGTTCCCAGATGGGCTTGATGGCAATACCGGGATTTTCGGTCTGGAACGTTTCGATCAGGGGTTCATAGCGGAGGAAGGAGGTTTCACCGCCGCCCTGGGTCAGGAAACTCACTTCCACCGGGGCCATGTCACCGCCGGCCTCTTCCGCTGACGGCAGGACGGCTGTGCAGGCGGCCAGGGCCGCGATGCTGGCAGACATGGCAGACAGCTTGAGAAATGTGCGGCGACTTACCTGGCTGACATGGGCAGAATCATGAAGCGACATAAGGCAACTCCTGTGTGGCAACGGGCAGACAGTCTGATCCAGTCCCTGTCAACGGGATTTGTGCCATGACGGGAAAACCGGTCGATCAGGATTATAGCATTCTGTGGCGCCGCGCCACAGGCGTTGCATTTGCTCTCCGCCGGCAACACTTACACCGGGAGCAGGGCAGGTTCCGGGATATCCACAGGCACAGGCGCAGGCAGCCGATAGACCCGGCGCGCGGTTTCGCTCATCACATGCGGGCGCAAGTGGTCCGGAATCAGGCGGGCGGTGAAATCGGGCATGTCATTGTCCCAATGGGGGAAGTCGGTGGCGAACATGAGCATGCGTTCGGCCGGAAACATGGCCAGCATCTGATGCAGGAAGCGGATGGGTTCTGGTTCCTCGATCGGCTGGGTGGTCAGCAGCACGTGTTCAAAGACATATTCACTGGGCAGGCGTTCCAGCCAGGGGGCGGTCTGGCGCAGGGCTTTCCAGTTCTTGTCCAGGCGCCAGAGAATGGGGGGCAGCCAGGATACGCCGCCTTCAATCAGGACAAATTGCAGGTCCGGGTACTTGACGAATACTCCCTCCGTCACCATGCTGACCAGATGCCCGATGTAACTGCCGACCAGATCCGTGTGCCATTCCAGGTAGTTGGTGGGATAACCCACGGCGGTCGGAGGCCCGGAAATCCCCACGCCCTCGGAACCCGGGTGGATGGCGATGGGTTTGCCTACCTCCGCACAGGCTTCGTAGATGGGATGGAACCAGGCTTGGCCCATGGGCATGCGGGCACCGGATACCATCAGGACCTGGGGCATGCGGTCTTCGTGGCCCAGACGACGGATCTCGGCGGCGGCGGCGACGGGGTTGTTGGGTGTGACGGTGATCGAACCGTAGAAACGATCATCCACCGGCAACCATTCTTCCACGACGGCATCGTTGGCGGCCGTGGCCACGGCCGCCGCGTACATGGGATCCGGGGACAGGCCCAGGTGCAGGGCCGGGCCCGTAAAGTTGAGGATGCCGTATTCCAGATCGTAGACATCAAGGAAGTGCCGGGCCAGCAAGTGGGGATCCCCTTCCACGCGGCGGCCATCCGGCGCCACCGCGTCGCGCCGCATCACCCCGTTGGGATTCCAGTAGCCCAGAGAGCCGGGGCCGCGATCCCCCATGGCGAAACGCAGTTTCCAGGGCTGGGGCAGTCGCGCCTCAATGCTGGAAGCCGGTACCACGGCATGAATGTCCGTATCGATGGCACGCAGGGCCATGAGGCTCTCCCTTCGGTCTCAAGTGCAAACTACGCAGGCCTGGCGACGCGGGGTCGGAACGGCCCGTGGGATCCCATTATAGGGGATCACGTCCCTTCGGGGCCCAGGGCGGTTGCGGCCCGGTGTCACATGGAAGTTCAGGATGCCGCCTCTGGGCCAGCACTTCATCCCACGTCATGTCCCGCAGCAGCGCACCGTCCCGGAACACGGGTTCCAGCAGGTTGTGATCCGCATCCTGAAGCTGTTCGGCCCGTACCGTACGCAAGGCGCCGGTTTGGGCATCCTGCACCAGGGCCAGCCGGCCGCGCTGACTGTGTTTGCCGGGATCCGTAACCGGCTGCTTGTATACGTCCCGGCCTTCTCCGTTCACTACGGCGTGCGAGCATTTCATGGTGACGCGGAAGGTATCGCGGGTACATTCCTGCAACAGTCCGCCGCCGGACCCGAACACCAGGTTGTCCGTGCTCCATCCCGCCTCCAGCAAGGCATCCACCAGGATGGGCAGGTTCTGGCGCGTGATACCATCGCCCTGAATCACGCGGATATAGTCCGGCAGCAGGCGATACCCCTTGGCATTGCAGGGGGCGCCGAAGGCCTCACCCAGCAGGTGCAGGCACGCCAGCACCGTTGGGGCCGGGTCGCCGCTGTCCGGTCGTACCACGACGGTGCCGGAACGCGTCTGCACACGATCCCGGAGCGCAGATCCCCACAATTCCCGGCATGCATGCAGGATGTCCCAGGAATCACTGACGACACTGACACTGCCGGACGGGTAGGCTTTCAGGATATGGGCAAAGGCGTCTGCTTCCCCCTCGGGACCCCAGGCCGTAATGGTGGAATGCTCGGCGGCGGGCACGGAGAAGCCGGGCATGTCAGCACCATAGTATTTCTGTAACAGACGACAGCCTGCCAGGGTATCGGTGCCCCGGAAATGCACCAGATGGGCGGCGGCGCCCAGGGCCGCCGATTCCTCGGAGGTAGAGCCACGATAACCGAAGTCGTGCAACTGGAACGGCACGCCGGCCGGATCGCCGGATCGCTCGGCAGCTGCATGCAGGCTATCGTACAGTACACGGTCCAGCGAAGCTATGGTCATCGGATACCAAACCTGCACCAGCATGGTTTCCAGATGGTTGGTCAGCCAGAAACACTTGGGATCCGTGTTGCGGATGGTCAGCAGGACCTGACCGGTCGGTACACGTTGCCCCTCGCGCACAGCGCAGATTTCTACGGGGAGGTGACCTCCATGGTGATCCAGGATGTGCTGCCAGCCATCGCGGGGCCATACATCCTGTCCGAAATGGGCCTGGCAGAACGTTTCCGCCTGTTGTATCCGCTCTGCGGTAACGCGCACACCGGCCAGGTAGCGCTTCAGCAGGTACTGGAGGCCAAAAAACACTATGTGACTGTATGCCCCACCCCGGCGTGCTTCCAGATAGGATTCAATCTCGGTGGTACCGGGGGGATACATACGCCAGTGCGTCTGTTTGTAACTGTCAGTTTGCAGAAGAATATTGTCTTGCATAGAACCTGGTGCTGAAAGTATGACTCTGGACTCGGAATCAGTCTTGGGCCTCAAGGTGCGTACACATGGAGACAGAACGGTATGGGGATTTCGCTGGCAACAACTGATACAACAATATATGCAATCAGGATCAAATATGCAATCAGGAATTAAATATTGCAAGGCGTGTCGCGGTCAGTCCAATCGCTGATATTCGAGCAGGCTTGACCGGCCGACGATGCGCATGATTCGCACATGACGGCGGCGACCATGAACGTCCTCCAGCCGCAGGGTCTGGCCGAACTGAAAGTAGACCGGCTGGTTCATGCCTTCGTTGATGGTGATATTGGCGGCAAACAGATACGTGCGTTCCTGGGCATCAAGCTGAGGCGTCAAGCGGCCGTGCAGGCCGGGTATCTGGCCTGTTCCTTCCCGAAAAATCACCGAACTTCCTGCCGCCAGGGGACGCAGAGCCAGAACCAGATTTCGTTGTGCAGGAATCCACGCCTCTTCCACATGGGCCATATGTCCCGGTGCCGCGGCCAGGACGGTCATGGGTAGATGCGTGGAATGAAGTGACAGCCGGGCTTCCCCCTGACTGTCTGTGATTGCATGTTGCCAAGTGTGATCCGGAAAGAGCGCCAGGATGTCTGCGCCGGGTAAAGGGCGATCCGTATCGCGGATCCAGGCCACGACTGTGACCGATGCGGCACTGTCCTGATCTTTGGCTGCAGGCAGGACCAGACAGAGTTCGGCCTCGTCAATCACCTGGAAAACCGGTGGTGCTCCACAAAGGGCTTCCGTTTCCCGGTAAATGATGGGCACACCGTCGCCCCGGCGTTCCAGGAAGAATTCACGATCGCCGCCGCCCTGGAGATGCTCGATGCGCGACCGTCCCAGAACGGAGGCCAGCACCTCGTTACGGGTCGCTTGTCGCACGCGCATGCTGTCCACGGTCACAGTATTGGGCAAGGCACCGGGCGAATACAGTTCCAGGCGGTCATCAAACATCGCCAGCCGGATGGCCGCTTCCTTGATGGAGTAGTCACGATGGGCCACGGCGTTCACGATGGCTTCAAACACCGCTTTCTCGCTGAACTGGGGTATCTCCACACGGCCCGGTTGCTTGCGCGCACTGACCCGCATGTTGCGCATGACAAACATGACCGCCAACCGGATCTGCTGATCCAGCGGACCTGTGATGTTCTGATGGTCGAGCTGGCGTGCAGCTTGATCCGTTCCCTGGTATCGGGTGGCCCGGATACAGGCGTGGGGCAGCCACCGTTCCGGATGGGACGTACAGAAAAGCACGCCGGCCACGGTGGCCCGTACCAGGCCCTGCTGATCTTCGCCCAGCAGACCCAGCTGCATCAGCCCGTTTTCAGGATCCTGCGCAAAGTGTGTGCTGAGCAGGCGTTGGTAAAGCGGAGGCTCCAGCAGGTTCAAGCCAGTTTGCGGTACGACCTGCTTGTCAAACCAGAGAAATCGTGCCTGACTGCGCTCCTGCGCAAGACGCAGCAAAGCC
>CAXXOQ010000142.1:0-23242 GCA_963664185.2 Caldilineaceae bacterium
TGGGCTGGTCCGGCACCACCGCATTGGCGGGCAGAGGGGTGGGTTCCTCCCCCCGGCTGCCGCCACAGGCCAACAGCAGCCAGGCACACAAACCCAGTATCCCCTGGTGCCAACACCGTCCCCTGCATTTCCGGCGGCTTTTCCGCTCATTCATGGCGCAGAGCTTCAATGGGATTAAGCCGACTGGCCCGGAAGGCGGGATAGAATCCGAAAACCAGGCCAATGACAGCACAGAATCCGCCCCCCAGCAGGACCGCAAAGATGCCCAGCCGGACATCCAGGCCATCCAGGGCACTGTTTATGCCCAGGATACTGACTCCCGCCAGGAGCACGCCGATCGCCCCGCCCACAAGGGCCAGGGTGACAGCCTCTACAATAAATTGGGAAAGAATGAAGCGCCGCCGGGCCCCTATGGCCTTGCGCAAACCGATTTCCCGGGTCCGCTCCGTCACGCTGACCAGCATAATGTTCATGATACCGATGCCCCCCACGATCAGGCTGATCGCGGACACCAGTCCCAGGAATACCGTCAAGGCACTGGTAACGCCCTGGAAGATGCTGAGGAAGTCCGCCTGGCTAATCACGGTAAAGTCATTTTCCTCGAAATAGTTGATGCGGTGACGTTCTGCCAGCAGATCTTCAATCTGAATTTGGGCCTCCGGCATTTGCTCTTCGTCATTGATCTTGACCACGATTACGTCTGTCAGGTAACTGCCGGACACCGCCTTCCGGCGCACGATACGATCCTGCATGGTCGTAAAGGGAATGAAGGCACTGTCATTGAAATCGCCAAAGAAACCGGCGCTCATCTCTTCCATCACGCCGATGACTTCAAACGTCTTGTTGTCCAGTTTGATCGTCGCCCCAATGGGGTAGTCACCCGGTTCAAAAAGGCGGGCATAGGTGCCCTGCCCCAAAATCGCGACACGGGAACGGTTCGCGATATCCTGGCTGGAGATATTGCTGCCCAGGACCGCTTCCCAACCGCGCACTTCCGTGTGGGCCGGCCAAATGCCCATCAACTGCACTTCCATGTTTTCCGAGTTGCGCGTGGCAATGACGCTGCCATAGATTTCCGCCACTACCCCCACGACATTTTCCACATAGTAGGGATCGGCGATGGCCCGGGCATCGGCCACCGTCAAATCACCGGCACGTCCCGTTTCATCCAGGCTGCCCGGAATCACAAACAACGTGTTGGTGCCGGCCTGGATGAAAAGGTTCTTGACATAGTTTTCCACCCCCCGGCCCACAGACACCAGCACCACCACGGCGAACACACCGATAATCATGCCCAGCATGGTGAGCAGACTGCGCAGTTTATTGCTCGTCAGGGCCTTGAGGGCAATCCGCAGCGAGGCAAACCACATGCCTAGTCTTCCGTCTCCTGTACCGCAGGTACCACCGCCGCCGCTTCTTCTTCCTCCGGATCGCTCTGGCCGTCACGGGGACGGTCGACGATGCGTTCGATTCCCAGTTCCAGACCGCGCAGTTCCGGATCAAGGTCTTCACTGCGAGTGCCCGGATGACTGGAGATACTTTCGATCAGGCCGTCACGCAAATGGATCGTGCGGCGGGTGTAGGCCGCCGTCTCCGGATCGTGGGTCACAAACACTACCGTCAGCTGTTGCTCCAGGTTCAGGCGGGCGAACAGCTCCATGATCTCGGTGCTGGTCTTCGTATCCAGGTTGCCCGTAGGTTCGTCGGCCAAAATCATGGAAGGGCGGTTGACCAGAGAGCGCGCGATGGCTACGCGCTGCTGCTGGCCGCCGGAAAGTTCGTTCGGATTGTGATGGACCCGATCCGCCAAGTCCACCTGTTCCAGAGCCTGCAGCGCACGTTCCCGGCGTTCCTTGCCCCCCACGCCTGCGTAAATGAGGGGCAGTTCTACATTGGCTAGGGCCGTGGTACGCGCCAGCAGGTTGTAGCTCTGAAAGACAAAACCAATCTTGCGACACCGCACGTTGGCCAGTCTGCGCTCTCCCATCTGGCTGACGTCATCGCCATCCAGACGATAGGAACCGGTGGTGGGGGTATCCAGGCACCCCAGAATGTTCATCAGGGTGGATTTGCCACTGCCACTCGGCCCCATGATGGCAATGAAATTACCCCGGTACACCTGGAGATCCACGCCCCGCAAGGCCTTGATAGTGACTGTGCCCAGCCTGAAGTCCTTGGTGATATTCTGGATGTCGACAATCGGGGTGGACAAGGATGTCTGTCCGTTCTCCGCCATGACAATCTCTACCCTCCCCCAAATATGGCCGTGCGCAACTGGCTTTCCCGATCAATGGCCAATATGGCCACGCGATCCGAATCCGTCAGGCCCGCCAGGATCTGGCTCTCCCGTTCGTTGCGCAGACCGATTTTGATTTCGGCCAGCACAGGCTCCTCGTTCACTACCTTGTATACGAAGAATTTGTTCTTGTCCCGATCAAAGCGCACGAACCGATTGGGGATCAGCAGAACATTGTCTACCTGTGCGGTGGTGATTATCGCCGTGGCACTCATGCCGTCACGCAGGGGAGCGTCCGTGGCGTCAGGCACAATCTCGACTTCATAGGTAATGGTGGAACCCACTTCCTGTGCCGTCGGGGAAATCTTGGTGACCTTGCCCCAAATGTCGGAGTCCGGCAGGGCATCCAGGACCAGTTTGACGCGCTGATTGAGCTGCACCTGGCGCACATCAATCTCATCCACCTGTACCGTCATGTGATAACTTTCCAGATCGGCGAGAATCATGGCTGCCGTGGTCCCGGAGTACAGCTCCCCTACCCGCACGTTCACATTGCTCATGATCCCGTCGCGGGGCGCCAGCAACTGCGCATTGGCAATGTTCAGCTGCGCGCGTTCATAGCTGATGCGGGCCTGCTCCAGTTCCGAGCGGGCAATGTCGATATCTTCCACCGCCGCCCCTTCTTCCAAATCCCGCAGGGCATTCTGCTGTTCCAGCAAATTGGCCGTAGCCTGGCGTACCGCTTCCTCCGCCTGCGCAATCCCGTGCAGGACCGCGGTCAATTCCGCTTCGGTGGGGGGAGCGATCGCCGAATCCAGACGGGCCTGGGCCGCATTCGCCCGATAGCTCGCCTGGAGGAGGCGTTCCTCCGCTGCATCCACTTCCTCATCGGAAACCCGGTGAATGTCCCTGGTTTGTTCCAGATTGAAGCGGGCTTCTTCCACGGCACTCTGCATCTGGGCCAGCTCGGCTTCCAGCGCCTGACGGTCCGGAACCGTAATGCCAACATTCAGTGCCCGGTACTCTGCGCGCCGCGCCACCAGACTCGCCTGCGCCGTCGCGATCTGCGCCTGGGCCAACGCAATCCGGGCCCGGGCCAGATCCAGGTCCTCTTCATCGGTCCCTTCCAGCAGCTTGTTCAGGCGGGCCTGGGCAATTTTCTGGCCTACCAACGCTTCATCCCGGGCCAACTGAAAGTCGGCTACATCCAGCTGTGCCAACAATTGGCCTTCGCGCACGGCCTGGCCTTCCGTAACCAACACCTGTGTCACCCGGCCGGCGGAATCAAACGAAAGCGAGACTTCGGCTTCCGGTTCAATGTTGCCGGTGGCACTTACGGTGCTGGCAATGGAACCCCGGGCCAGTTCCAGGGCTTCAAATGCCGGGGCTTCCTCACTGCGACCTGGGGGGCCTGCCGGCAAGGGGAGATCTACCATACCTCTCTGCTGCAATACGACCAGACCCCCGGCTCCCAGCACCAGCACCCCCAAGACAATGGCGATTACTTTACCCATATGCTATCCGTTTCCCATATCCCCTGTTGGTATATTGGCCCCATTTCCTGCCAACCGTTTCACCACCCGGATGAATCCACCGCCGGGGTGCCGTAGCCCCCAGCAGCCACACCATTCCTGTCCGGGCCTGTGTTGCCAGACAGTATAGTACAAGGGCCAGTTACCATGGAGTACCCATCTGCCCAATGGACAACTTTGGTCCGCCGCCCCCGCTCAGCTGTCCGCCTCTCCCACTTCAAAGCCCGCGAGGTGTTCCAGTGCCTTGATCAGGGCGTGATTGCCTTCCGCCGCCAGGCCCTGTGCCTCCA
The DNA here is from genome assembly GCA_963664185.2 of Caldilineaceae bacterium. GTDB lineage: Bacteria > Chloroflexota > Anaerolineae > Caldilineales > Caldilineaceae > Bin34. Next base: position 4,059 of record CAXXOQ010000142.1, read on the forward strand.
GCGTGCGATAGAAATGGAAGATTTGGGCGGTGATCGGGAGGGGCACTCCCACCTGGTCGGCGGCCGCCAGTACCAGACGCAGATCTTTCTGCTGCAAACCGACCATAAAACCGGGGGACCAGTCACGCCGCATGATTTGCGGGGCCCGATTGGTAAACATCCAGCTCCCGGCCGCGCCCTGGCTGATGGCATCAAAGGTCTTCTGCAAATCCACACCTCCCGCCTGGGCAAAGAGCAGGGCTTCACACATGGCGACACAGTTGCCCACGACCAGGATCTGGTTGACCAGCTTTACGGTCTGGCCTGCGCCCTGGGCCCCCACATGGGTGATGGTGGACCCCATGGCCTCCAAGAAGGGCAAAGCCCGGGCAAACTGGTCCGCGGCGCCTCCCACCATGATGCTCAGGGTACCTTTCTCGGCCCCTTCACTGCCACCGCTGATAGGGGCATCCAGCATGTGCGCTTCCTTGTCGGCCAGGCGCGCGGCAATGTCCAGGGTAACTTGGGGACTGATGGTACTGCAGTCGATCAGGAGACTGCCTGGCTGCACGCCCTCCCACACCCCCTCAGGGCCCAGCACGACCGCTTCCACGTCCGGCGTATCACTCACGCAAGTGATGACCACCGGGCATGCGCGCGCAATGGCGGACGGGGAAGCCGCGGCCTGTGCCCCCTGGGCCAGTAATGTCTCGGCCCGTGCAGCGGTACGATTCCAGACATGCACTTCAAAGCCCTGCTTGAGCAGGTTGGCGGCCATGCCCCGCCCCATAATGCCCAAGCCAATGAACCCTACCTTTTCTGCCATGCTGCCCTTCCTTGTCCTGGTACCAATATCACGTCTCCTGATCGTACACCCAAAGGCATGTACAGCATGGTGCCCGGTCCATAGGGAAATGCGGGCAAGGGGCAACCCCGGGTCAACAGAACCCGGTCCGCGCTGCCGCTGCCGGCATGCTCTGGCCTGTTACGAGATCAGGGGTTCTGCCAATACCTTGTCGTCCAGGGAGTCCAGTTCGTCCTGATCCTGGTCTTCCGCCACCAGATCGAAAACAAATCGGCCTTCCAGGGAATCATCCGCTTCCAAGACGGGCCGAAAATCCGCCTGAATGGTCTCACCGTCCGCAAATTCATCCCGCAGCAGGGCATCACTCAGGGGATCCTGCAACTGTTCCTGAATCACCCGGCGCAGGGGACGCACCCCGTAGTCACGACTGTAGCCACGGGTGGCCAACTCGTCGCGGGCCAGATCCGTAAGGACCAGTTTGATTTCCCGTTCCGCCAGCTGCTTCCGCAACACCCGCATTTCCAGTTCCACAATGGATCGGATTTCATCGCGGGTCAGGTTGCGGAACACCTGCAAGCCATCCAGGCGATTGATGAACTCCGGCCGGAACTCCTTCTTGACCTGCTCCATCACCTGGGCACGCATGGTAGTGTATTCGCGCTCTTGCAGGGCCTCCTCATCGCCGACCAGTTCGAATCCCAGACGGTTGTTGCCCGATATCAGATTGGCGGCAATGTTGCCGGTCATGATAATGATGGCATTGCGAAAAGTGACATTCCGGCCCTTGGCATCCGTGAGGGTGCCATCTTCCATGATCTGCAACAGAATGTTGAACACCTCGTAGTGGGCTTTTTCAATCTCATCCAGCAGTACCACACTGAAGGGGCGGCGCCGGATGGCTTCGGTCAACTGGCCTCCTTCGCCATAGCCGACATAGCCGGGCGGGGAGCCAATCAGGCGACTCACCGTATGCCGTTCCATGTATTCACTCATGTCCAGGCGGATCAGGTTATCCTCACTTCCGAACATGTACTCCGCCAGCCGCTGCGCCAGATAGGTCTTGCCCGTGCCGGTAGGTCCCAGAAACAGGAATGTGCCAATGGGACGTTTGGGATCCTTCAGGCCGGTCCGGGCCCGGCGAATGGCCCGGCAGATGAACTCGATCGGGCCATCCTGGCCCACGATCTGGTCCTTGAGATGCGTTTCCATCTCCAGCAACCGGGTCTTTTCCTCCCCGGCAATGCGACTGACCGGAATGCCAGTGGTCATGGCCACCACTTCGGCAATGTCCGCTGCGGTGACCTGCGGCAGATTGGACACCTCGTTGCGGCTCGCCTTGACTTCCTCCAGGCGGTTCTTCAGTTCGGTCTCCCGGTATTGCAGTTCAAACGCATCGTCAAACTGTTCCAGGGCCAGGGCTTCCTCCCGGCGTTTCTGCACTTCCTTGAGCCGCTTGTAGGTCTTTTGCAACGAACCGCTGGCCGACTTGTACATGCGTACGCGACTGCCGGCCTCGTCAATCAGATCAATAGCCTTGTCCGGCAGGAACCGATCATGGACATACCGCACGGCCAGGCGGGCCGCTGAGGTGACGGCGTCATCCGTAATGACCAGGCGATGATGATCTTCGTAGCGGTTCTTCAGGCCCTGCAGGATGGCAATGGTCTCATCCACCGTAGGTTCTTCCACCTTCACCGGCTGAAAGCGCCGATCCAGGGCCGCATCCTCTTCAATATACTGCTTGTATTCGTCATAGGTCGTGGCCCCAATGACCTGCAGCTGTCCCCGGGCCAGCGCCGGCTTGAGAATGTTGGCCGCATCCACACTGCCACCCGCAGCCCCGGCGCCGACCAGCATATGCATCTCGTCGATGAAAAGGATCGCGGCGACGCGGGTCAGTTCCTGGATCACCTTCTTGAGTCGATCCTCAAACTGGCCCCGATACATGGTGCCCGCCACCAGACTGCCGACATCCAGCATGATGACCCGCTTTTCCAGCAGTGTTTCCGGCACATTCCCTTCCACGATGCGCTGCGCCAGACCTTCCACGATGGCGGTTTTGCCCACCCCGGGCTCGCCCACCAGCGACGGGTTGTTCTTGGTGCGGCGATTCAGGATTTGAATCACCCGCTCGATCTCCGTGTTGCGTCCTACCACCGGATCCAGCTTGCCTTCCAGCGCGGCCGCCGTGAGATCAAAGCCCAATTGATCGGTGAGAGGTGTCTTGCTGTCCCCGTTCTTGCCCTTGGACGAAGCCGGGGTCTGGGCCAGAATGCTCTGGATCTGGGACTTGAGATCCTCAATCTTGATACCCAGATCCACCAGCACCCGGACAGCCACGCTATCGGTTTCACTGATGAGGCCCAGCAACAGGTGGGCCACCCGGATTTTGGGATGGTTCAAGCCCTTGGCCTGGGTGAAAGCATGTTCCAGGACCGTGCGCACACGGGGGGCCAGCTTGGGTTTGCCACTGGGGGGACGTTCGCCCCGTCCCACCTTGTGTTCTACGGCGCGTATGACCTGCTTCGGTTCTACACCCAGCTTGCGCAGGACCTGGACAGCGGTACCCTTTTCCACGCGTACCAGGCCAAGCAGAAAGTGTTCGGTCCCGACATAGGCATGATTCAGGCGTACCGCCTCCTCATGCGCCAGCGACATGACACGGCGTGCATTGGTACTGAAGAATTTGAAGGGATCGTTTCTGCGTTCCGCCATCATGAGCATCCTTGATGTTGGTAGTCTGTATCAGACAACAGACTACAGGAATTCATACGTCCTTCTGTGACAGGTGTCCGCTACGCCTGGTGTGCATGGTTCTCGTCTGCCCGCACTGCCGTGCCGGGGAGTCAGGCCACCCCGCCGGAAGGCCAAAAGCGCCTGCATCCATAACGGCCAATGCGGTCACTCACACCTCTGGCATAGGGGCCAATGGCCCTCTTGCGTGTGATATCTTGCCCGACTCCTGCTATAAACATTGTACGAGGGTACCGATTCTTTGTCAATCGGGGACGATTGGGAGTGGAGGCGCATCGTCTGCCCGGACTCCGCGTTCGGCGCAGGCCACCATCCCTTCGCATCAGGTCTCAGGTTCCTCGTAGGCGTTCCAGGGAGCCGCGGTGTCAGGTCCTGCAGCCGGCGCATCCGATTCGGCAGCGGGATGCTCTGGGCGGAGCGAGAGGCCTATGCGGCGGCGTTCCGGATCCACGAAGAGAATGCGGACCTGCAGCCTTTCCCCGATCGCCACGACCTCATCGGCCTTGCGGGCGCCGGCCACATGCAGCTCATTGTGGTAAATCAGACCCTCCACGGACTCGTTGGCCAGTTGCGCCAGGGCCCCCTGGGGAATGAAGCGGGTAACGATGACATCCACCCAATCCCCCACCGGATAACGTTCGGCCAACTCCACCCAGGGATTGGGCAGCATTTGCCGCAAACTCAAGCCAATGTGCTTGCGTTCCCGATCCAGCGATATCACCTTGGCCTTGACCGGATCCCCGACATGCAGAATATGGGACGGGTGATTGACCTTGGACCAGCTCAATTCGCTGATATGGATCAGGCCGGCGGCACCCTCAATGTCCACAAACGCACCATACCGGACCAGGCGCGTGACCACGGCTTCACAGACAGCCCCTACTTCCAGATCCTCCAGCACCTCATTCCGGCGCTGGTTGTATCGGGTGCGCAGGGCCTTCTTTTCCGAAAGAATCAGGGGATAGCCCGGGTTGGCGGTGTCCAGGCTGACGATCTTGGCCTCCACGACCTCTCCCACGGCAAACGCACTGCCAGGCTGTGCCATCCGGTCCTCGCGCATTTCATTGAGATAAATCCGTCCTTTTCCCGGTTGATCCTGCAGGTGCACCAGAGCCCCCCACTCTGTGGCCTGCACCACGGTGGCTTGCACTATATCCCCCTCCCGGTACTGGTCCGCCACCGTGTCCCAGGGATTGGGATGCAGTTGCCGCAGACTCAAGCCAATGTGCTGGCGATCCTGGTCCACCGCAATGATCTTGACCCGTATCAGATCCCCCACATTCAGGATTTCGGACGGATGATCCACAATGGACCAGCTGAGTTCACTGAGATGGATCAGGCCATCCAGCTCCCCAATGTTGACAAATACCCCGAAGCGGGCCACGCTGGAGACAACACCTTCCCGGACCTCCCCCAGTTCCAGGGCCGCGAGGATGGCTTCCTTGTCCTGGTGATGTTCGGCCCGCAACGCCTCCTTCTCGGATAGGATCAGTTGGCGGGTGGATTCATCAATGTCTATGACCAGAACACGGAGCGTTTCCCCCAGCAAGGGGTCATAGCGCCGGGCAGGGTCCGTAGCGCTGGCCAGGCGCCTGAGACTGGCCAAACCCAGATGGCTGGTGGGGATGAAACCCCGGTATTGCCCCAGCACCGCCAGCACTCCGCCCCGGTTGGCATTCACCACCTTGCATTCCACCACCTGTCTCTGGGCCTGGATTTCCTCGGGCACAATTGGGATCGTTTCTGCCATGTCCCCGGCCTCGGCACGGTCAAAGCGGGATGGGGGCTCCAGGGGTTCAGCCGGGGCAGGCGTGGGGGCTGAGACCCATTCCATATTGACCTGCTTGAGAGACAGTCCCATGCGGCGGTGTTCCGTGTCGAGGCTGATGATTCGAACCTCTACTTCCTCATCCACCGTGACGAACTCCGCCACGTCATGCACAGGTTCCTGACTCAGTTCGCTGATATGGATCAGGCCGACTACCTCTTCGTCTTCCAGACGGGCAAAGGCCCCCCACTTCTCCACCCGCGTAATCGTGGCCCATGTCACATCCCCCTCACGGTACCGCTGGGTCAGGGTTTCCCAAGGGTTGGGTTGCAATTGCCGCAGACTCAGGCCAATGCGTTGCCGTTCCTTGTCCACCCAGATAACCTTGACACGGACCCGTTCGCCAATGCCCAGGATTTCGGCCGGATGATTGACCATGGACCAGCTCAGTTCGCTGACGTGGATCAGGCCATCCACATCCCCGATGTTCACGATAGCCCCAAACTCGGTCAGACTGGAAACCACACCTTCCCGTTCCTCCCCGATCGCCAGATTCTCCAGCACCGCAGCGAGGTCCTGGTGGCTGCCGGCCCTCTGGGCTTCCTTTTCCGAAAGAATCAGCTGATTGTGGCGTGGCTCCTGATCAATCACCTTGACCGTCAACGCCTTGCCTACCAGGGGTGCAAAGCGCTCTTCCGCATTGCCCGTCCGATCCAGCAGCATCTGGCTTTCCACGCCCAGATGGCTGGCCGGAATGAAGCCCTGCACGGGCCCAACGGCCACCAGCAACCCTCCCCGGTTGTAATCCACGACCACACCCGCAACAATGGCCTGGGCTATCAGCAATTCCTCAGCGGTCTGAAACGCGGTGTTCCCGGCAGAGTCCATCTCATCTCCGGGCGCCGCTGTGGGGAGCGGCGGGGGACTCCAGGCCGGATCCGCCTGCTTGAGCGACAGGCCCAGTCTGCGCCGCTCCGGATCCAGGGACAGGATCCGGACCTGCACTTCATCCCCCACCACTACCATGTCTTCCGGCATGTTGATTTCTTCCTGGCTCAGTTCACTGATGTGAATCAGGCCTTCTACCGGATGTGCCTGCAACTGGGCAAAGGCACCGTAGTCTTCAATGCGCGTGATCCGGCACCAGACCAGATCCCCCGGACGATGATGTTCCACCAGCGCCTCCCAGGGATTGGGCTGTAACTGGCGCAGACTCAGGCCTATGCGCCGGCGTGCCGGATCCTTCCACAGGATCTTGACCTTGACCTCATCCCCGGTCTGCAGGATTTCTTCGGGATGATTGACCTTGGACCAGCTCAACTCGCTGACATGGATCAGGCCCTCGGCCCCACCCAGATCCACCATGGCCCCGAATTGGACCAGACCCGTCACGATCCCGGTCCGCACATCCCCCTCCTCCAGGACATGCCACAGGTTGTCTGTGGCCGCCGGGGGCCCTGCAGCCGCCTGGGCTTCCCGTTCCGAGAGAATGAGATGGTGGCGGTGGCGGTCCACGTCAATGACCCGCACCTGCAGGGTCAAGCCGACCAGGGCGGCAAAGCGTTCCGCCGTGTGGCTCTGCCAGTTCATGCGGGCCTTGCTTTCATTGCTGAGATGGCTGGCGGGCAGGAACCCGCGAATTTGTCCCAGGGCCACCAGGAGCCCCCCCCGATTGTAGTCCTCTACCTGCCCTGACAGGGTTCGCTGCTCATTCCAGGCCTGTTCCACCATGCTCCAGGCCCGCGCCTCTGCGGGACGCTGTCTGTGGGTATGCTGCGGCCGATATTCGTCCGATCGGCGATAATCGTCCGATCGGGATGGGTACTGTTCATGCCACATAGTAAAATTTGCCTTTTATGGTAATTATGTCAAACCGAAAACATGAAGAGACAAGGTTGGTTGTCTCCTATCCCGGGCAAACGCCAAGCGCCCGGGATGATCATCTGGGAATCGCAGGCAGATCAGGTAATGGGAACACTCTCCTCAGGAAACATGAAGAAGGTCCAATCATTCCCCGCTACCCTGCCACCACAGCGCGGCGGTGGATCGGGATGGGGCGCGGCCCTGGAAACGGCTCACCGGATGTTTCATGGCTTGTCCCGGCAAGGAACGAGTAGCCTGGTGTTTGCCGAGCCGTGACTATTCTTCCTCCTCGGGAGCCAGGTCCCAATCCAGATCCGTCTGCTTGATGGACAGGCCCATGCGCCGCCGTTCGGTGTCCAGGCGAATGATCTTCACTTCATACTCTTCGCCCACCGTGACCGCATCCGAGGCATTCGCCACATGCTCCCGGCTCATCTCACTGATGTGAATCAAGCCTTCCACCGGTTCATTCGCCAGGCGGGCAAAGGCCCCGAATTCCTTGATCCGGGTAATCGTGGCCCGCACCAGATCGCCCACGCTGTACCGATCCGCCAGCGTATCCCATGGCCGCGGCTGCAGCTGACGCAGACTCAGGCCGATCCGCTTGCGCTCCTTGTCCACCGAGATGATCTTGACTGTGACCTGCTCGCCCATGGTCAGCACTTCGGAGGGGTGGTTGACCATGGACCAGCTCAGCTCGCTGACATGGATCAGGCCGTCGGCCCCGCCAATGTTCACGAAGGCCCCGAACTCGGCCAGGCTGGACACCACGCCTTCCCGGGTCTCGCCCACTTCCAGTTCCTCCAGGATGGCTTCCTTGCGCTGGTTGCTCAACTCGCGCATGGCTTCCTTCTCCGACAGGATCAGGCGATTGCGCCGCCGCTCGATGTCGATCACCTTCACCTGCAGAGTCATGTTCACCAGGGGCGCGAAGCGCTCCGCCTGGCTCCCTTCCTTGTCCTGCAGCATCTGGCTCTCCAGGCTCAGGTGGCTGGCCGGGATGAAGCCCCGGATCAGGCCCATGGCCACCAGCACGCCGCCACGGTTGTAGTCCACCACCTTGCCCGACACAATCGACTTGTCCGCCAGCAGCTGTTCCGCCCGCAGCCAGTCCTTCTCCTGCCGGGCCCGGATGATGCTGATGCGGGGCTGGCCGTTGTCATCGGTCCGGAAGATGAACACCTCAATGGTCTGGCCTTCCTCGATCTGGTCGTAGGAATCCCCCAGCCGCTCGATCTCGCGGCCCTCAATTTCGCCCTCGTACTTGGCCCCGATATCCAGGATCAGGCTGCGCGCGTTCTTTTTCTGCACCGTACCCGTCACGACAGTATCGGCCTTCAGGGCGGTGATGTCATACTGCCCACGCCAATCCAGTTCATCCATCAGGTGCATTTCGCCGGCATCAGACAGAGGCATTTCGCCGGTATCAGGAGCGGCTGCAACTTCCTCGGGAACGGGTTCGGCAGCGGGCGCCACCGCCTCACCGCCCGTATCTGCCTGCATCCGGAGCAGGGTCGACAATGGCATTAGGGTGGGGGTATGGGAATCCAACATACGATTGAGGCTAACTCCTGAAAATGGGGCGGGCGGGCCAGGGACAAGGGGTGGAAGTGCAATCCGTTGCCGCGACCACGGACAGGGATCCGGGCCCCGGCAACATCATCTGCGTACAAGAAAGGAATCTAGTGCGTTGCGGGATCAAGGGCAATGACCTCTATCTCGATCAGGGCTTGCAGGGGCAACGCGCTGACGCCGATCGTGGAGCGCGCCGGAGGCGAATCGCCCATGATTTCTCCATACACCGCGTTAACCTGGGGAAAGGCCGCAATGTCCGTGATGAATATGGTGGTCTTGACGACATCCGCCAGGGAAGAACCGGCCTCCTGCAGAATCGTCTGCAGATTCAGCAGGGCCTGGCGGGCCTGGGCTTCCAGACCGGCCACCAGTTGGCCGGTGGCCGGATCGATGCCTACCTGGCCTGATACAAATACAAACCCGCCAGCCCTAATGGCATGGGCGTAGGGTCCAGCCGGAACTGGTGCATCCGGACTGTGAACAGACAGACGCTGCATAAGGAGCTTGCCCTTCCTCCAAAAACATACCGGGCGCCAGCGAACAACACCATGCCCCGGCAACGGGCACACAGGAACACGACCGCTTTGCGCTATCGCTGGCAGAGTAGCACAGATTGGCAGACCTGTGCAACTCTGTCGGTACGGCAACGGAAGGACAATCGCATTATGCATGTACGGCTATGGCCACCACCCCTGGCAGGAGGCTGGCCTCCTGCCAGCCGGCCTGCTTGCGATTGGCGGCGAGGCCGCCCCTGACCATCGGTGCCTGACGGAGCAGATGCAAGGCCAACCGGCGCAGGACGGTCATGTTGTGTGCAACCTGCCCCGTCCGTATGCGGTTTTCCTCCTCGCGAAGGGCAATGTCCAGGTTCCCGTGCATGGCATATGCTTGATGCCTCCGTGCAGCCCCTCAACCAACCGCGTGCGTGCGCATCAGGGGCAGGGGGAAAAGCTAAAGTACCGGGTTGCTGTCGGGTGCGGTCCCCGCATTGCCGCGTTGAACGGGGATCCTGGCCTGGCCAAGCCAGGCGGGCTCCCTGATGGCCCCGCCCGGCCGGGTTTCATGCATCTGTGCCCCTTGTTCACGGTGCGATTGCCCTGGCCCGGCGGGACACCGGGATTCGGATGTCCCGGAGGCTGAGGCGCCGGCCGCAGGGGTGCCCGGATCGTCCGCTGGCGGCTGGTCCGATCGCAGGGAGCGGATTGACGTGCCATGGGCTCTTCCGCAAGGTACGACAGGGGAAACACAGGATCAGATGCGTTCCGCTGCAACTGGTATCTTGCCCGTTCCCCTATATCCCCCCTTTATTAGACGCCCTCTCGGATCATTTGATATGATGTCAGTTTCAACTCTCGTATATTGGCCTGAAGGTAAGGTAGGCACACGCCGTCATCCAGTCCGGGCAGACGCTCTTGTTTTTGTATCAGTTGTTCGGTTGCGGTTGTGCGCAGGGGACAACGGGACCAGTCCGTCACCCGTTCCGTACGAATGACTCGCAACCAGAGGCCCTTCCAAGGAAATGTCGTTATGTCTGAAACTGCTCTTACCCCCTCTGGTTCTTATCATGCCACGCCCGATTCCCATCCCGGCCTGCCGTCCAAACAGGGTCTTTATGATCCACGCTACGAACACGATGCCTGCGGTGTCGGCTTTGTCGTAAACATCAAGGGCCAGAAGTCCCATGCCATTGTGGCACAGGGGTTGCAGGTACTCCTCAATCTGGCACACCGGGGCGCGTGCGGCTGCGAGCCGAACACGGGCGACGGCGCCGGCATCCTGATGCAGATGCCGGACAAGTTCATGCGCAAGGCCGCCGCGGCGGCCGGCATCGAACTGCCGTCACCTGGCGCGTACGCGGTGGGCATGGTCTTCCTGCCCCGGCGGGCGAACCTCCGTTTCGAGTGCGAGGAAGTCTTCGAGAACATTGTCCGCGCCGAAGGGCAGACGGTGCTCGGCTGGCGGACCGTGCCGACCGCCAATCAGGCGTTGGGCCACACGGCCAGAGTGGGCGAACCGGTGGTGCGCCAGCTGTTTATTGGCTGCAACCCGGAGCGGTTGACCGGCAACGACGACCTGGCGTTCGAGCGCAAGCTCTACGTTATTCGCAAGCAGGCGGAGAACCAGATTCGGTATTCGCGGATGCGTGAAGGGGGGGCGTTCTATGTCGCCAGTCTCTCGTCGCGCACGGTGGTCTACAAGGGCATGTTGATGTCGGCGCAGGTCAAGGGCTTCTATCCGGATCTGCTGGATGAGGATATGGAGTCGGCGCTGGCCGTGATCCACTCGCGCTTCAGCACCAACACCTTTCCCAGCTGGGAGCGCGCCCACCCCTATCGATACCTGATTCACAACGGTGAGATCAACACCCTGCGCGGCAACGAAAACTGGATGCACGCGCGCCAGTCCCAGCTCAGGAGCGAGCTGTTTGGCGAGGACATAAAGAAGATCCTGCCGATCATTCACGGTGACGGCAGCGACTCGGCCAAGTTCGATGAGACGCTGGAGTTTCTCTATCTGTCGGGACGGTCCTTGCCCCATGCCATGATGATGATGATCCCGGAGCCGTGGCAGCAGCATGCCACCATGAGCGATGCCAAAAAGGCGTTTTACGAGTACCACAGCACGATGATGGAACCGTGGGATGGCCCGGCGTCGATCGTCTTTACCGATGGCGCGATCGTGGGCGCAGTGCTGGATCGCAATGGGTTGCGGCCCTCGCGCTACTGCGTCACCCGGGACGACATGGTGGTGATGGCGTCGGAGGCGGGTGTGCTGCCGATGGAGGCGGATCGCATCTTGCGCAAGTCGCGTCTGGAACCGGGACGGATGTTCCTGGTGGACACGAAGCAGGGTCGCATCATCTCCGATGCGGAACTGAAGGAAACAATGGCCCAGGGCCATCCCTACCGCGCGTGGCTGGCAGAGCACATGGTCAGTCTGGATGAGATTCCGCAGCCCGACGTTGCTGTGCCGGGCGTCGAACACAGCACACTGCTCAAACGGCAGCAAGTATTCGGGTACACGTTTGAGCAGTTGCGCATACTGCTGGCGCCGATGGCCACCGACAGTGTGGAGGCCTTGGGGGCGATGGGTAACGATACGCCGGCCGCGGCCCTGTCCAACCATTCACAGTTGCTGTACAACTATTTCAAACAGCTCTTCGCCCAAGTGACCAATCCGCCCATCGATGCCATCCGCGAAGAATTGATTACCGCCACCGAGGTGATGCTGGGCACGGAGCGGAACCTTCTGGAAACCCGGCCGGAGAACTGCCGTCAACTCAAGTTGAGCCGTCCGATCCTGACGAACAGCGAGTTGGCCAAGATCCGCCACGTCGAAGAAAGCGGTGCGCAAGGTTTCCGCACCAGAACCCTGCCGATTCTTTTTGACATCAACGGGGGGAAGGACGCGCTGGAACAGGCCCTTGAGAATCTGTTCCAGGCGGCGACGCAGGCGATCGCCGAAGGCATCAACATCCTCATCCTTTCGGACCGGGGTATTGGTCCCGGGGTGGCGCCGATCCCGGCGTTGTTGGCGACCTCCGGGCTGCATCACTATTTGATTCGCAACGAGACGCGCACGCAGGTGGCGCTGGTGGTCGAATCCGGCGAGCCGCGTGAGGTACATCACCTGTCCCTGCTGATTGGCTACGGCGCGACGGCCGTCAACCCCTATCTGGCGATGGAAACCCTGGCCCAGATGATTGAGGATCGGCTGCTGGTGGGGATCGACCACGACACGGCAGTTTACAACTACGTCAAGGCAGCGATGAAGGGCGTCGTCAAAGTGCTGTCCAAAATGGGCATTTCGACGATACAGAGTTATTGCGGGGCACAGATCTTTGAGGCCCTCGGTTTAAGCCAGCGCCTGGTGGACAAGTACTTTACCTGGACAGCGACCCGGGTAGAGGGAATCGATCTGCCGGAGATCTACGCCGAAGTCAAGATGCGCCATGACCGGGCCTATCCTGTGCGCCTCTTTGCCCAGGCCAACGGCCACGCGCCCCGGGTGTCCGAGGCGGTGCCGGGGGCCGAGAGAATGAATGGACACGGGGAAGGCCAGCTTCTCGCCCCCGGCGGTGACTACCAGTGGCGCAAGGATGGTGAACTGCACCTGTTCAATCCGCGCACGGTCCATTTGCTGCAGCAAGCCGTGCGGACAGAGGATTACGCCTCATTCAAGGCCTACACGCAGGACATCGACCTCATGAACAAGGAGTGGTGCAACCTGCGCGGTCTGTTGGAGTTTGACTTTGACGGCGCACCGAGCATACCCATCGAAGAGGTGGAGTCGGTGGAGTCGATCTGCACACGCTTCAAGACCGGCGCCATGTCCTACGGTTCGATCAGCAAGGAGGCGCATGAGACGCTGGCGATCGCCATGAACCGTATCGGCGGGCGCAGCAATACCGGCGAGGGCGGCGAAGACCCTGCCCGTTACATCCTGGAACCGAACGGCGACTCGAAGAACAGTGCCATCAAACAGGTGGCTTCGGCCCGCTTTGGCGTGACGAGCAACTATCTCGTAAACGCCAGGGAGTTGCAAATCAAGATGGCCCAGGGCGCCAAGCCGGGGGAAGGGGGCCAGTTACCGGGCAAAAAGGTCTATCCCTGGATCGCCGAGGTACGGCACTCCACGCCGGGGGTCGGTCTGATCTCACCGCCGCCGCACCATGACATTTACTCGATCGAAGATCTGGCGGAGTTGATCCACGATCTCAAAAACGCCAACCACCACGCCCGCATCAACGTGAAGCTGGTGTCGGAAGTAGGCGTGGGCACGGTGGCGGCCGGTGTCGCCAAGGGCCATGCCGATGTGATTTTGATCAGCGGCCATGACGGCGGCACGGGCGCATCCCCGCAGACGAGCATCAAACATGCCGGCCTGCCGTGGGAGTTGGGCGTGGCCGAGACGCATCAGACCCTGTTGATCAACAATTTGCGCAGCCGCGTCGTCGTGGAGACCGATGGCCAACTGAAGACGGGCCGCGACCTGGCGATCGCGGCGCTGCTGGGGGCGGAGGAATACGGTTTTGCCACCAGCCCGCTTGTTGCCCTGGGTTGCATCATGATGCGGGTCTGCCACCTGGATACCTGCCCGGTGGGTGTCGCCACCCAGAATCCGGAACTGCGGGAAAAGTTCACAGGCGACCCCCAGCATGTAGTCAATTTCATGCACTTCATCGCCCAGGAGTTGCGCGAATACATGGCCCAGCTCGGGTTCCGGACGGTAAATGAGATGATCGGGCGTACCGATCGGCTACAGGCACGCCACGCCATCCAGCACTGGAAGGCGCAGGGGATCGACTTGACGGCGATTCTGCACCGGCCGGACGTGCCGGCAGACTGGGGGCGCTACTGCCAGATCGATCAGGATCACGGTCTGGACCAGGCACTGGACAACCTGACCTTGCTGGAACTTTGCCAGCCCGCGCTGGAAAACAGCACCGCGGCGGTACGACATGCCCAAGAGGAGCGGCAGGTGGCGGAGGCCGCTGGCTCCCTGCGCCGCGTGAAGGCGACTCTTCCGATCGCCAACACGAACCGGGTGGTGGGTACCATAACCGGCAGCGAGATTACACGGCGCTTTGGCCCGCAGGGTTTGCCGGAGGACACTGTCCATTTGCACTTCCAGGGGGCGGCCGGCCAGAGTTTTGGCGCGTTCATCCCCCAGGGGATGACGCTGGAACTGGAAGGCGATGGCAACGACTACTTCGGCAAGGGATTGTCCGGCGGCAAGATCATTGCCTATCCGCCCCAAGGCTCCACGTTCAGGGCCGAAGAGAACATCATCGTCGGCAACGTGGCCTTTTACGGCGCAACGAGCGGCGAGGCATACATACGCGGGATGGCGGGCGAACGGTTCTGCGTGCGCAACTCCGGCATGCACGCGGTGATTGAGGGCGTGGGCGATCATGGTTGCGAATACATGACGGGTGGACGGGTGGTCGTGCTGGGCCGGACAGGTCGCAATTTTGCCGCGGGCATGTCCGGGGGCATCGCATATGTCCTGGATGAAAAGCCGGTGGATGGCGCCTGGTTCCCCCATCGCGTCAACCTGGAGATGGTCGAATTGGGAGAGCTGGATGATCCAGAGGAACGCGCCGAGGTGCACGAGATGATCCAGCGGCACTATGCCTATACGGATTCGGAGGTAGCCAGCAGGATTCTGGCGAACTGGGATACCTGCGTAAACAGGATCGTAAAGGTATTGCCGAAGGACTACAAGCGCATGCTCCAATGTCTCGCGGAGGTTAAAGCCACAGGGCTTGAAGGCGCGGAGGCGATGATGGCGGCATTTGAGCGCAATAGCCGGGACTTGGCAGCGCGGGTGAGCGGCAACTGAGTATTGCGTAGTACCGTTGGTCACTAGAGTATTGCGCATCAATTCGCGCAATACGCAGTCAGGAGATTGTAATGGGTAAACCAACCGGCTTTCTTGAATTCGAGCGGCAGTCCTTTCCGGAACGCCCACCCCTTGAGCGAATTCAGGATTGGAATGAGTTTCACCTTCACCTGTCGCTACAGGACCTCCAGCAGCAGGGTGCCCGCTGCATGGATTGCGGTATCCCCTTCTGCCATACGGGGACGATGCCGGAAGGCGGTTGCCCCATCAACAATCTCATTCCCGAGTGGAACGACCTGGTATATCAGGACCGCTGGCGTGAGGCGCTGGTGCGTTTGCATGCCACGAACAACTTTCCCGAGTTTACGGGTCGTGTTTGCCCGGCGCCGTGTGAAGGCTCCTGCACGCTGGGCCTGATCGAGCCTCCTGTCACGATAAAGAGCATTGAGTGTGCGATCATCGACCGGGGATTTGAGGAGGGCTGGGTCGTGCCGCAGCCGCCCGCCGTACGTACGGGGAAGCGGGTGGCGGTGGTCGGCTCGGGGCCTGCGGGCCTGGCGTGCGCTGCCCAACTCAACGCGGCCGGGCATACGGTAACCGTTTATGAACGGGCGGATCGCATCGGCGGGCTGCTGATGTACGGCATTCCGAACATGAAGCTGGAGAAGGAGAGGATCGAGAGGCGCGTGGATTTGATGCGCGCCGAAGGCGTGACCTTTGTGACCAACTGCGAGGTGGGAAAGGACATCCCGGCGGACCGACTGCAGGAGGACAATGACGCGCTGGTACTTTGTGGGGGGGCGACCAACCCCCGCGATCTGCCGATTGAGGGCAGAGAGCTGGATGGCGTCCATTTTGCCATGGAATTTCTGCATGGGAATACGAAGCAGTTGCTGGATGACGAGCAGGGTGCTGTGCCGGGCGAGGGTTTCAGCTATCCGTTCCTCTCGGCGCAGGACAAGGACGTGATCGTCATCGGCGGCGGGGACACCGGCAACGACTGCCTGGGCACTTCCATGCGCCATGGCTGCCGGAGCGTTAACATGTTCGAAATCCTGCCCAAGCCGCCGCCAGACAGGGCCCCGGACAACCCGTGGCCGGAGTGGCCGCGTATTTTCCGGGTGGACTATGGCCATGCGGAAGCCGCCGAACGCTTCGGCGGGGATCCGCGCACGTTTCTGATCAGTACCAAACGCTTCGTGGGGGATGAACACGGGAAACTGAAGGAATTGCATACGGTCATGATCGAGTGGGTGCCGGGCGAAAATGGCACGGGATGGCAGTTGCAGGAGGTGCCGGGAAGCGAGAAAGTGTGGCCCGCCCAACTGGTCCTGCTGGCGATGGGCTTTCTGGGGCCGGAGAACCCGGTGCTCGATCAATTGGGTGTGGAGCGGGACGCACGCTCAAACGCCCAGGCCGAATACGGGAAGTTCGCCACCAGCGTGCCCGGCGTTTTCGCGGCGGGTGACATGCGGCGCGGACAGAGCCTGGTGGTATGGGCGATCAACGAGGGCCGGGGTGCGGCGCGGGAGTGTGACCGCTACCTGATGGGGGAAACAAGCCTGCCCTAGATACGATTCAAGAAATCCGGGATGCGTCCCTGATCACGCCGGAGGCGGGGGCGCCGGCAGAGCCATACATAGACGCCCATTGGGTACAACAGGTGACATCCTCCCAGACGGTCCCTGCTGTTTGCGCGCAGACTGTGCCGGCGACGCCCGGACAAGACCTGCGCCGCCATGGACCACGCCATCCCCACGCGCACCGGCGCGGTGATGGGCCGGAGGATGCGAACATGCAGGTGCGAACGCGAAGCGAAAACCGTGCCGCGTTCGACATTCCGCCTTTTGACATCCAGGGAGATAGGCAGGGCCTGGCGGCTCAGGGGCGGGAGATTGCCCAAACGGGACAGGACGGATCATGCCCTCCAGATACCTCCCAACCCGTCTGCGGGTTACAAAGGCGCCGGTTTCACCGCATCCAGCCGGCCGATCCGCCGCAGATCCGGTGCCATCCATGCCACGATGCCTACGACGGTCAGGGAGCCAATCCCGCCACTCACAACCGACACCACAGGACCAAAGTACTGGGCCACCAGCCCTGACTCGAACCCCCCCAATTCATTGGAAGCACTGACAAAAATCGAGGTCACGGCGGACACACGACCCCGCATTTCGTTGGGCGTGAGCAGTTGCTGCAGCGTGCCCCGCACGACCATGGATACATTGTCAAACGCGCCTGTCAGGAACAGCATGGCAAAGGAAAGCGCAAACAGGGAGGAAACACCGAACACGATGGTCACGGCCCCAAAGGCCGCCACATTGGCCAGCAGGGCCGGTCCCGCCCGGCGCATCGGCGGCAGGACCAGCAGCAGCACGGACATGCTTACTGCCCCCACGGCCGGTGCGGCCCGGAGCCAGCCGAAGCCCTGGGCGCCCACCTGCAGAATGTCCGTGGCAAAGATAGGGAGCAGGTACACCGCACCCCCAAACAGAACGGCGAAAAGGTCCAGTGTAATCATGGCCAGGACAATGCGGGTGCGAAACACAAACCGGATACCCGCCAGGAAGCTGTCCAGCGTAAGGCCTGTCGGTGCCGGCGCCTGTTGCCGGAAGGGCAGAAAGCGCAGCATCATCAGGAACAGGGCCGAGGAACCGGCCGCGATCCAGTAGGACCACTGCAAATTGAAATTGATGACCAGTCCCCCCAGGGCCGGCCCCGCAACCGACGTAAAATGCATCATCCCCGTAGTCCAGGTTACGGCATTCGGAAAGGCACGCTGGGACACCAGCATGGGCATCAGGGCTACTCGCGCCGGCCGTCCCGCCATCATGGCGGCACCGTCCAGGAACAGAAGCAGATAAATCATCCCGATGGGAGCCTGTTGCCAGGAAGCCAGACCGAGCCCGATGGAAGTCAGGGTCATGCCCCCCAGGGAAATCATGACCAGCCGTACACGGTCGAACCGATCCCCCAGGTAACCGGCGGGCAAGGCGAAGATCATGGCCGGCAGGGCCATGATCAGGCCAGAGAGCCCCAGGGCCAGCGCTTCGCCGGTCTGCTGGTAGATATCCCAGCCAATCGCGGTGGACTGGATCCGGGTGCCCAGCATGGACACCAGCCAGCCGATCACGTAGAACTGATAGGCTGGCTCGCGCCAGGCCAAAAAGGGATCATGACGGTCCGCAGACCGGGAATTGGCCATACAGGATAGGGTGGGGGGGGACTGTCAGCCCGCGGTCAGCCAGACGGCCATGGTTCCAGGTTGTCGGTGCGCCCAGAGATGATAGGGGACCAGGGTTGCCCCCGCTGTGCCGTTCCCTGAGGACAGGATCACGGCCTCCCCGGGCAGGGAAGACGCCGCCGCTGTGCGCCACTGGACCTGGGGCGAAATGCGCAGTTCCGGCACAGGGGTGGTATTGTCCACTTCCTCGGCGCAATACACAAGAGGGCCTCGCATCAGGGCCACCTTGCCCTGATTGTCCACTACCTCCGGCCGGCACTGGACCTGACGCACCGGCATCGGCCACAGCAGGGAAATGACGTCACCCGGTTGCCAGGTGCGTTCCAGCCACAGGAAACCCTGTTCGGCGCGTGCAGTCGCCGGTTGGCCATTCACATCCACGTGCCAGGTTTCCGCAACCGTATCGCCATACGCATACAGATCGCCCGGGGCCGGCGTGGACAGCCACCCTGGCACCCGGAGCGCCAGCGTGAACCGGGCGGGACTGGCCAGATCGAGGGTCAGTTGCACTTCCCCCTGCCAGGGATAGTCCGTTTCCTGGCGGACAGATACCTGTCCCGCCACGCCGGGCACTTCACAGCTGGCCCGACTCCCGATATACAGGTTGACATAGAGACATCTTTCCCGCGTGGCGTAGATCCAGCCGGGAAGGGCGGGCAGGAAACGCACGAGATTGGCCGGGCAGCAGGAACAGTCGAACCAGGGCTTTCGCTGCAGACTGCCCTGGTTGAAGGCCCACCGGGCGTCGCTGGCCAGGGGATTGGGGTAGAAGAACTCGTTGCCACTGTCGGAAATGCCCGCGAGAACACAGTTGTACAGAGAGAGCTCCAGGACGTTGATGTAGTCCGCGT